>CAZMJW010000009.1:7465-12444 GCA_964566915.1 uncultured Gammaproteobacteria bacterium | reverse complement strand
TAAATGGAAATAGAGGAGTAGGTGCACTTGCAATATCTACATTTTATTTATTGAATAAAATAGCAAAAGAAAATGATTGTATTTTTGAAATAGTTTCAATTAATCCCAATCATGGTAAACATAAACATAATTTAAATAATGAAATATTATTATCAAAAATTGAATTTTTTATATTTTCTACCTCAAGATTCTTTTTAATTTTTTTATAAACATCAACCTTTTCTCCATTTAGTTCAAATTCCTCACCAATATATTCAAATTCGTAGTTAACTGGTTCATAAGGGTAGGGAAGAATTTTAGAATCACTGGAAATACTAACATCTCCGCCAGCACCCATACCTAAAATCGTTGTTTTTTCTGACCCATTATATGAAGATATTTCAGTATTATTAGTATTTTGTGCAGATTCACTAAAAGCAATTTTACCAAAAGCTTCATCTTCAATACGGATAAACTGTTCGTTATTTGAAGCAATATTATTATTTTCTTGATTTAAATTATTTTTAAGGGGAATAATAATAGCAATAGCTAAAATAATAGCTCCTAAAGAGAAGGCAAGTTTTTTTGAAAATATCGCCCAATTAAAAGTTTTATTTTTATTTTCTTTATTTTTAAGTTCAGTAATCTTTTTCATAATCTTATTTTTAAGTTCTATTTTAAAATTATTATCTATTTGTAAATTTGGTTTAGCTTCAATTAAATGATTAGTAATTTTTCTAATTTCCTTTTCATATTTTTTAAGTTCAGGATCAAGGCTCATAATTTCATTTATTAAATTGTCAATTTTAGTATTATTCATATTTATAGTTTTATTAAAAATAATGATATTAAGCTTAGAAGAGGCATTTCTTTTCTAAGAGTTTTAATAGCTCGACAAAATGACATTTTACAGGCACCTTCGTTTTTATCTAATATCTCAGCTATTTCTTTGTAACTTAAGTCTTCAAATATTTTAAGCATTATTATTTCTCTCTGTTCGCTATTCAATTTTTTAATATATTTAGCAATTATTTCTGTTTTTTCCTTAAATTCTACATCGCTTAATATATCTGTATTATCAGTGATATCCCAAACATCATCTATATTTATATTATTCTTGCTTTTATTATTTTTCCGATAATGATCAATAACCGTATTTCTAGCAATTGTATAAAGCCAAGCTGAAAAATATGTATTCGAGTTGAAAGTGAAATCATTTAATTTTTCTAAAGCTTTAATAAAGGTTTGAGAACATAAATCTTCAGCGGTTTCTTTGTGTGATGTTTTAAAATATATAAACTTAAATATTTTATCTACATATTTATCATAGAGAAGGGAAAATGATTCTTTATCACCATTTTTGAATTTTTCAATTAAATTGCGATCATCAATAACCATATTTGTTAGGATAATAATTAGTACTATTATTATAGCAAAAGTTTTATAAATTTGCTTATTTTGAAGCTTCAATACTTAAAACGTTAAAAGATAGATAAGGTAACAATAGTATATATAAGAAATATTTGATATAATAATAATATAAAATAATTTATTTTTTCTTTTATGAAAATTAATAACTTTGTAAAATTAATTATTGCTTTGGTGGTACCACAGATATTTGCTATTTTAGGTTCTATTTTTACTCAAAGCTCAATTGGTTCCTGGTATAGTTTAATTGAAAAACCTGTTTTTAATCCGCCTAACTGGATTTTTGCTCCGGTATGGACTACTTTATATATTCTAATGGGTGTAGCTGCATACTTAGTGTGGAAGAAGGATTTAAAGAAAAAAGAACAACGTTTTGTTATTCTAATTTTTATCTTTCAGCTTTGTCTTAATTTATTTTGGTCATATTTATTCTTTTTTCTAAAGAACCCAGGAATAGCTTTTACAGAAATTATATCACTTTGGTTTGCTATTCTAGCCACTATAATTGCTTTTTATCAATTTAATAAATGGTCAGCTTATTTATTATTACCTTATATTCTTTGGGTTTCCTTTGCGGCTGTTTTGAATTTCAATATTTGGCAACTTAATGGTGGAAACATGTACTCTTTATCAGAAAATTATTTAAACCAACAACAGGTAGAGCCCGTTCTTGATGACCAGATTAAAATAATGGATGCAAACGGAAATGATATTAATCAATTTCTAGATAGATACGAAGAAGATTAAAATATTAAAATATAAATTTGTATAAAAAAAGACATCAGTTACGATGTCTTTTTTATTATCTTGCAAGGAGTATTATGCTCTTTCTTCTCTAGGACGTGCTTCGTTAACAACAACTTTTCTTCCATCTATTTCTTGGTTGTTAAACATTTCAATGGCTTTATCTGCTTCATCATCATTAGCCATTTCAACAAAGCCGAAACCTTTTGAACGATTTGTCATCCTATCCATGATAATTACAGCTGAAATAACTTCACCTGCTTTGGAGAATTCTTCTTTTAAAACATCTTCAGTAGTTTTAAAATTAATTCCGCCAATAAATAACTTTTTCATGTTTTCGATTCGCTAAAATATTTTAAACGATAAGACGACCTTTAAAAAAAAGAAACTGGACGAACCAATTTCTTTTCAAATTGCTTACCTATATAAAGTATACACTTTAAATAAGTTATTGTCAACTACATTTATACTAGCACTTTTACACCTGGACTCATTGAAGAAGCAATACTTACATTTTTAATATAAGTTCCTTTAGTACTGTTTGGTTTAGCCTTTCTAATATTTTCAATTAAGACTTGAAAGTTTTCTAATAACTTTTTATCTTCAAAGCTTAATTTACCAATAATAGCATGTAGATTTCCAGTATCATCATTTTTATAACTAATTTTACCTTTTTTTAATTCTTCAATAGCTTTAACAGGATTAGGAGTAACTGTTTCATTTTTAGGTGAAGGCATTAAACCACGTGTACCTAAAATTTTAGCAATTTTAGCTAAATTTCTCATCATAGCAACTTCAGCAACCGCTACTTCAAAATCTGTTTTTTCTGTTTTTTTAATTTCTTCAATTAATTCATCACCACCTACAAAATCAGCTCCAGCATCTTTAGCGGCTTGTTCATTTTCAGGGCTTACAAAAGCAGCTATTTTCAAAGTTTTTCCTGTTCCATGAGGAAGGGAAACAGCGCCTCTAACTTGTTGATCACTTTTTTTAGTATTAATACCAAGTCTTACATGAATCTCAATAGATGGGTCAAATTTTGTTTTATTTATTTTTTTAACAATTTCCAAAGCTTCATTAAATGAATATGCTTTATTTTTGTCGTAAATTTTTGAATAATCCTTAGTTTTTTTCATATTGTTCGTGGTTAGGCGACTAAAATATTAATATTATTTTAGACTCCCACAATTAATTATATTATTATTTAATTTCTACACCCATTTGTCTAGCAGTACCAGCGATAATCTTTTTAGCTGCTTCAATGTTTTTAGCTGATAGGTCAGGCATTTTCTTTTCAGCAATTTCTTCTAATTGCTTATCAGTGATTGAACCAATTTTTTTTGTAAGTGGTTCTCCTGATCCTTTTTTGATATCAGCTGCCTTTTTAATCAATTCTGCTGCTGGAGGAGTTTTAACGATAAAATCATAACTTCTATCTTCGTAGACAGTAATTTCAACAGGAAGAATGTTTCCCATTTGATCTTTGGTTTTATCATTAAACTCTTTACAGAATCCAGCAATATTTAAACCATGTTGACCTAAAGCTGGACCAACCGGAGGAGCTGGGTTAGCTTGACCGGCGGTAATTTGTAATTTAATTTTTGTTTTTATTTTTTTTGCCATATAATTTTTTTTCGAGAGCATAAGAAGCTTAACCCCCGTTCATTAATATCTTTAATTTATGCTTTTTTAATTTGTAAGAAATCAAGTTCAACAGGTGTTTCACGTCCAAACATTGAAACTGATACTTTAACTTTTCCTTTGGCTTCATCAATTGCTGTAACTTTTCCTTCCATATTTTTAAATGGACCTTCATTGATAGTAACTGGATTACCAATCTCAACATCAATTTGAAACTTAGGATCTTCAACACCCATTCTTTTTTGTAATGATTTTACCTCTTCTTCACCAATTGGGGTAGGGATAGTGCCGGTTCCGATAAACCCAGTAACATTAGGGGTGTTTCTAACTATATACCAAGATTCATCAGTTACTTCCATTTCAACTAAAATATATCCAGGAAATATCTTTTCTTCACTAACCTTTCTTTTTCCATTCTTAATTTTAATTTTTTTTTCAGTTGGGATTAAGACATTAAAAATTTTGTCTTCCATGTCCAAAGATTCTACTCTTTGTTTTAGGTTTTCCGCAACATTTTCTTCATAACCGGAATAAGTATGAATAACATACCAACGACGGCCTTGATTTAATATTTGCTTAGCCATAAGTTTATAGAGAAATTAATAAATAATAATTTAAATTTTATGCTTATTGCATTAAAATAACTTTAAAGCCTAAGAAAAAAATTTCATCTAAAGCACCAAGAAAAAGGGCAGTGGCTAAACTAATACCGACTACAAGAAGGGTTAAACGATAGGTTTCTTTCTTGCTTGGCCAAGTAACTTTTTTCATCTCAGCGTAAGATTCTTTAAGATAATTTGTAAGCTTGCTCATATGTTTTAAAATTAGCAATATTCTGTCTAAATTAAAGTTTAAAAACAGATTTAAAAAAAGCCCGCTGGGCTCATTTAATCTAAGTTAATATTACAAAATTAATTAAAGCTTGTCAAGATAAGGATTTTTTTATGAGCTTATTAATAAAATTAGAAATTTTTGTAGGTATTATCATTTCTTAACCTTATATTATCAATAATTATATAATCATTTTCTATATGAAAAATAAATGAAATTATTAAAATCTTAAATTTTGATGAGACTGATTGCATTTTATTAAGTTTTTAGATAAAATGAAATTAAGCTTTTAAATTAAAAAAGCTCTTTAATTTTATGGTTAGCCCAGTTTTAAAAAGAAATGAATCTAGTGTAAA
>CAZMJW010000009.1:1569-7455 GCA_964566915.1 uncultured Gammaproteobacteria bacterium | reverse complement strand
GGGTTTAGAAATTAACAAAAATACTAAACACTTATTTCAGATTATCTATAAAAACCAAAGCGGTGATATAGGTCTCAAATCTGAATCTGGTTCAAAAATAAAAGTATCTTCACTTGTTTCTAAGTTGTCTTTTTTCTATGAAAAAGCTAGAAATGCCATTGATTATGAAGAAGATCATCTCCTTAGAAAAAATGCAATTTCTAGAATACTTAAAAGACAAATAATAATCGAGGGATTTATTAGACAAACGGAAAGTAGAAATATTTCTGAACATCTTTTAACTGAACTCATTAGAGGTGGCTATTTGGGTAACAACGAAATACCAGAAAAAAAAATTGATGACGTATCTTTGATTTTAGAAAAATATATTAGAATAAAGAATAAAATTTCTTCGGAAATTAACTATTCTTTTAATTTAAGCAAAGACATTAATGAAGTAAAGGATAGCATCAAGGAAAAAAACAAAATGATTTCCTGGGTCATTGTTTTAGCGGCTTGTGAAATTGAAGAAAGTCTATCTCCAAATCCGATAAAAAAAGTTGTTGTTGAAAGTATGTTTTCTAATTTGGAGAAAAATATAGATCTGCCAATTGATTTAAAGAAATATGAAAAAGATCTTCCAATACAAATATATTTAAGTATTGCCCGAAAATATGAAAAGTACGATGAAAATTTACTAAGTTACGTCTTGTTTAAATACTATAACCCAAGTTGGCTTGATTTTAGTAAAGATAGTTCACTTTCTCAGGAAGAAGAGAAGAGTATTGATAATTTAGCCAAGAACATAGAGAAAATAAAAAATTTAATTGATAATAATTTAAATCACCCACTAAAAAAACAATTAGACAAAATTACTAGAAAGTATTCTCTCTATTACAACGTTTTAGTTGAAACAATATCTAAAGACCCTTTAAAGGTTTATGGAGAAATAAAAAAGGGAGAAAAAAGTTTTTTTACTGAAATTAAAAAAACTTGTCAGCAAAAATACAATAAAGCAAAATCTAGGCTTTGGCGTTCAGCTATCAGAAGTATTATCTATATCTTTTTAACAAAATCTATTTTTGTTCTTTTAATTGAAGTACCTGCTATTAAATGGTTTAACGAGGAATTAAACATAATTACACTTTTAATAAATATTGCCTTTCCGGCAATACTATTGTTTTTCATTGTTTTAACAACTAGAAAACCTAAAGATGATAATACCGATAAAATAATTACTGGGATTAAAGAAATTATTAGTAAAGAAGATATTGATAATTCTATTTTAATCCTTAGAAAACCAGGAAAAAGAAATGTTATTGTTTCTTTAATATTTAACCTTGTTTATATCTCCGCCTTTGTTTTGTCTATGTATGCGATAATAAGATTATTGTCCATTATTAACTTTACTTGGGTTAGTATGGTAATTTTCTTATTCTTTTTAGCTTTTGTTAGCTTTTTCTCGGTTATAACAACTAAAAGTGTTAAAGAGTTATTAATAGTAGAAAAAAAAGAAAGTCTTTTAAGCTTTTTAGTTGACCTTTTTTATATGCCAATAATTTTAGTCGGTCGTTGGCTTTCAAATAATATGTCAAAAGTAAATGTATTTGTGTTTGTTTTTGACTTTATTATTGAGGCCCCATTTAAAATTTTAGTAGATATAGCAGAAGATTGGACCAAATATGTTAAAGAAAGAGGAGAAAATATAGAATAAATATGAGTATATTAAGTATAGTTGCTACACCAATTGGAAATTTAGAAGATATAAGTTTAAGAGCTTTAAGAGTCTTAAAAGAAGCTGATTATATTCTTTGTGAAGACACTAGAGTTAGTTCTAAGCTTTTAAATTTCTATAATATTAAAACTAAAACAATTTCATTTCATCAACATAGTAAAGATCTAAAGGTAGATAAAATTATAAAACTATTAGAAAGTGATAATAAAATTGCTTTAATTACCGATGCTGGTACGCCAGGTATATCTGATCCAGGAAGTAAATTAGTAGAAATAGTAAGATCTGTATTAAAAGATAAGGTCAAAATTGAAGCTATTCCTGGAGCATCAGCTTTAGTTAGTGCTGTTTCAATTTCTGGAACAGGATTTGATCATTTTCTTTTTTTAGGTTTTTTACCTCACAAAAAAGGAAGACAAAGTAAATTAAAAGAAATAGCTGCTCTTAATTACCCAGTAGTTTTATACGAATCAAAACATAGAATATTAAAACTACTTAAAGAATTAAAAGATATAGAAAATGAGTATAACATTAAACTAGAAGTATCAATTGCTAGAGAGTTAACTAAAATGCATGAAAGTTATCTAAGAGGTAGTGCAGAAGAATTAGAAAATAATTTAAATAGCAATATATCTTCTTTAAAAGGAGAATTTGTTGTTTTAATAAAAAAGATTAAATAAATAAGTTAAAAGAAAATGGATAAAAATAATTTCTACATCACAACCACCCTCCCTTATATTAATTCTGAACCACATATTGGTTTTGCCGCTGAAATAATTAAAGCAGATGTTATTGCTCGTTATTTTAAACAAAGAGGGAAGAATATAATTTTTAATACCGGAACAGATGAACATGGTTTAAAAATATATCAAAAAGCTCAAGAACAAGGTTTAAGTGTTGAAGAGTTTTGTCAAATAAATTCTGATAAATTTGCTAATTTAAAAGATAAGCTTAATTTATCATATAATAAGTTTATCAGAACCAGTGATGATTTTCATATGAAGGCAGCTCAAGAATTTTGGCTTCGTTGTCTTGAAAATGGTGATATTTATAAAAAAAAGTATAAGGTTAAATATTGTGTTGGCTGTGAATTAGAAAAAACTGATTCTGAATTAGATCAAAATGGTCGTTGCCCACTTCATTCAAATAGAGATTTAGAATTAATTGATGAAGAAAATTATTTTTTTAGATTTTCTAAATATCAAGATAAATTATTAAAATTATATAATGATAATCCTGATTTTGTTAAGCCAATTAGTCGTTTAAAGGAAATAAAAACTTTTGTAGAGAGTGGTTTACAGGATTTTAGTATTTCTCGTTTAAAAGAAAAAATGCCTAATGGTGTGCCAGTACCAAATGATGATAGCCAAGTAATGTATGTTTGGTTTGATGCATTGGTAAATTATATTTCAACTCTTGCTTGGCCAAATGGTCAGGAATTTAAAGATTTTTGGCCAGCACTTCAAGTATGTGGTAAAGATAACTTGCGTCAACAAAGTGCTATGTGGCAAGCGATGTTAATGTCTGCTGGAATAGAGAATTCTAAGCAAGTTTTAGTTTTTGGCTTTCTAACCGTTAATGGAGAAAAAATTAGTAAAAGTACTGGTAATACAGTTGATCCAATTGAACTTGTAGATAAATACGGTAGTGATGCTTTAAGATATTATCTTTTATCAGCTATTACCCCCTTTGATGATGGTGATTATTCAAAGGAAAAATTTATTGAAAGATATAATGCCTATTTAGCTAACGGACTAGGAAATTTGGCTGGTCGGGTAGCAAATTTACTAGAAAAAAACGAAATTGAAACTAATCTAAATCCTGATTTTAACTCTGAAGAATGGAAAAAATTTAATAACGAATTTGAATCATTGTTTTTAGAATATAAATTCAATGATGTTTTAAATCTTGTTTGGGAAAGAATTAGAAATTGTGATGAAATTCTGAGCAAAACTACTCCTTGGAAATTAAGCGATAAGGATGAAATTACTAAGATACTTAAACCTCTAGCTCAAGATATTTTAAATATCTCTTATCTTCTTAAACCTTTTATTCCTAAGTCAGCAGAAACAATATATAATACATATATAGAGAAACAAATTAAAAAAATGTCACCTCTTTATCCACGTATAGTAGAGGAGAAAAAAGATTAATAATATGACAATATTTGACTTAAGTTTAATTTTAATAATACTTGGTTTCATAATCAATGGCCTATTTAAAGGTCTAATTAAAATGCTTGGGTCAATTGCCAGCTTTTTTGTAGCAGTTTTTGTAGCTGGTCATTTTCACATCCCCTTTTATAATTGGTTTAGTCAGTTTATATCAGGAAATGAAAACTTCTTAAAAATTGTTTCTTTTATTTTTCTTTTTATTGTTGTTTCTAAGTTATGTCTTCTCTTATTTCATTTAATAGAAAAAGTATTTAAACTTATCGCTTTTATTCCTGGATCAAAACTAATTAATAATCTTTTAGGTGGTGTTTTTGGTTTAATTCTAGGAGTTTTGGTAACTAGTATTGCTGTTTTTCTATTATCTCGTTATTTAGATTTTGGTGGATCAATGTCTGCTTTAATTTCTAATTCAATTATTGCTCCAAGCCTACTTCAAGTAGCCAATATTTACACACCATTATTACCAGAAGCTTTTAGAGCAATAAATTCAATAATTTAATGAAAGAATTATTTTTAAAGAAAGGAAAATTAAATAAAGATGATTTTAGAAAAATTATTATTTTTTTAAAAAAAGAAAAAATTATTGTTTTGCCGACCGATACAATATATGGATTAAGTGCTAGAGCGGATAGCTTAAAGGCTAGAAATAAAATAATTAAAATGAAGGAAAGGGAAAATAAGCCCTTTATTTTATTAGCATCAAGTGTTGAAATGATTTCTAAATATTCTTCTTTAAATAATAAACAGTATAAATACTTAGAAAAATCAAAAAGTAAAAGTAAAAGACCAACAACACATATTTTAAATCTTAAAAATAATAATCCACTATCTTTTTTGAGTAAAGACGGTAGTATTGCTTGGCGTTTGCCTAAAAGACCATTTTTGATTAAAATTATAGAGGAATTAAATATTCCTTTAATATCAACTAGTTTAAATATTAGTGGTTCTGAGGTGGTCAATGATTTAAAATTAATTAAAAATAATTATTTTAAAAAAGAACAACCTGATATACTTGTTAATGAAGGAATAAATGAAAATAAGAAAGCTTCTAAAATAATTGATTTAAGAGATATAAATAATATATTAATAATTAGAAAATAATTATGTTTAAAAATATAGATAATAAACAAAATAATTTAAAAAAAAGACTAAGTATATTAGTTTTAATATTTGTTATTTTCTTTGGTGGCTATTTGTTTGGCCAACAAAAAACTAAAAACTATTTTAAACCACTTGCCTATAACAATATAGAAAGCAAGGAGATCGCTGAAGAAGATAGAGTAGATTTTAATCTATACTTTGAGGTTTGGAATAGTATTAAGGAAAATTATGTAGAAAAAATTAAAATTAGTGATAAAGATTTGTTCTATGGTTCACTTAAAGGTATTGCTGAAGCTACTGGTGATCCTTATACAAGTTTCCTTGATCCAGAAGAATCAAGAGAATTTAATGAGGATTTATCTGGTAAATTTGAGGGCGTAGGAATGGAAGTAGGAATTAGAAATGAAATAGTAACTGTTATTTCTCCATTAGATGAAACACCAGCTCAAAAAGCCGGAGTTATGGCAGGGGATAAAGTATATGCGGTTGATAATCAATCTACTATTGGTCTTAGCCTTGATGACGTAGTTTCTAAAATTAGAGGACCAAAGGGAACAGAGGTAACTTTAACTATTATAAGAGGAGAGGAAAAACCTTTTGACCTTAAAATAACCAGAGGTTTAATAGTTGTTGAAAGTGTTAAAACAGAGCTCAGAGATGACAATATCTATGTAATTAGAATTAGTAATTTTAATGAAGATACCGAATTTCTTTTCTATAACGCTGTAAATGAAATTTTAGAAAAAAAACCTGAAGGAATAATTCTTGATTTAAGAAATAATCCTGGCGGATATTTAGATACCGCTATTAATCTAGCTAGCAAATGGATTGAAGATGGCATTATTGTTGCTGAACAATTAAATGATAATAAAAGAGAAGAATATATGGCTAGAGGTATTG
>CAZMJW010000009.1:0-1559 GCA_964566915.1 uncultured Gammaproteobacteria bacterium | reverse complement strand
CTTAAAGACTATCAAACAGTAGTTTTAGTAAATGGTGGTAGTGCCTCGGCTTCAGAGATTTTAGCTGGCGCTTTAAGGGATTACAAAAAAGCAGAAATTGTTGGTACAACAACTTACGGTAAAGGTTCAGTCCAAGCTTTAAAAGAATTAAGTGATGGTTCTAACCTAAAGATAACGGTTGCTAAATGGTTAACTCCAGCTGGAGATTATATTGATGAAAAAGGGATTGATCCAAATATTGAAATTGAGTTAACCATAGATGATGTAAATAATGATAGAGACCCTCAACTTGATAAAGCAATTGAATTAATACTTAATAAATAAAATATAATTTTATGCCAAGTCCAAAAACACCTAAGTTAACAAAAGAAAACACTAAATATATTTTTGTTGTCGGAGGAGTGATGTCAGGAGTTGGCAAAGGGGTAACTACAGCCTCAATTGGTCAGATTTTACAAGCAAGAGGCTATAATGTTTCAGCTATTAAAATGGATCCATATATCAATGTAGATGCTGGGACAATGAATCCAATTGAGCATGGCGAAGTTTTTGTAACTAGTGATGGAGATGAAACAGATCAAGATATTGGAAATTATGAAAGATTTTTGAATAAAGATATATATAAAAGTAACTACATGACAACTGGTCGTGTATATAAATCAGTAATAGAAAAAGAAAGAAATTTAGAATATAAAGGAAAGTGTGTTCAAGTAGTACCTCACATTCCTCAAGAAATACGAGATAGAATACAAAGAGCTAGCTTAAAAACTGAGGCAGATATAATGATAATTGAAATTGGCGGAACCGTTGGTGAATATGAAAACCTATTATTTCTCGAAGCGGCCAGAGTAATGAAACATTATAATCCTGATGATGTACTTTTTGTTATGGTTTCATATATACCAATGCCTAAAATGATAGGAGAAATGAAAACCAAACCAACACAACACGCAATAAGAAGTCTACAAAGTGCCGGAATTCAAGCGAACTTTTTAATCGCTAGAAGTGAAAAAGCGATTGATAAAGAAAGAAGAGAAAAACTATCCTTAAACTGCAATCTATTAAATGAGGATGTTATTTCTGCCCCAGATGCTGATTCAATTTATGATATACCTCTTAATTTTGAAAAAGATAATTTAGGAAACAGAATACTTGAAAAATTACAACTTCCAATAAGAGAGGTAAAAAATAATGAATGGAAGAAAATGGTTGAAAGAGGAAAAAAGGCAAAAAAAGAAGTAAGAATTGGTATTGTAGGAAAGTATTTTAAAAGTGGTGATTTTGCTTTTGGGGACTCATATATATCAGTAATTGAGGCAATTAAGCATGGAGCAAATATTAATAATATAAAACCGGAAATAATTTGGTTAAGCGCTGAAGAGATAGAAGAAGAGGGAAACAAAGCTCTAAAAAATCTTGATGGTATAATTATTCCCCAAGGTTGGGGAAGCAGAGGATCTGAAGGGAAGATGATAGCAATTAAATATTGCCGGGAAAACAATGTTCCATATTTTGGTCTTTGCTACGGCATGCAAATGGCTGTAATTGAATTTGCTAGA
>CAZMJW010000008.1:8700-12973 GCA_964566915.1 uncultured Gammaproteobacteria bacterium | reverse complement strand
CTTTAGAACCTGCTTTTTCGTCTATGCTCCCCACCCCGCATTCAAACTTAAAAACTAGTGATTTCTAAGGCGTTTTTGAGTGATTTTTAGAAGTCAAAATAACGGGGACCGGTCGAGTTTTTAATGTAAATTATGGGACAAATGGGACAGTATAAAAGGTATTTTATTACTTGACAAATATCTATTTTCATAGCATAAACTAAATTTTCAATCTTTTATACTTTATGCTAAACGACTTTTTCGAATTAATCTTTATTAGTCTTTTTAATATTAATGGAACAATAACATCAATCAACCATAAAGAAACCACAACATATAAAGCCAAAAGAAAGTTATTATTCAGTATCTTTACCAAAAAAATTGGTTTAATATCTTTTGATTCAAATATCAAATACATTATTAAAGTAAAAATAGCGTAGAATACTATAGGCCAAAGATCGACATCATATCCTAAAAAATTAATCTTTTTACCATCTCTTACTTGTGGCTTAGTTCTATCTATCATTGACTCCACGGAGGATGCCACTGTAATTCCATTAACTATTGTGCGATCAAACACGGGGTCGTAAGAATATTTATCACCCGTGATTATATATAAAAGATAATGAAATATTTTTGAAGAATAAAGAAAAAATCGAACAAACAATATTCTCCATACATACAGCTTAAATCTAATGCCAATACCTCTAAATTTTCTCGTTGGCAATATATGAAGATTATAAACATTATTAATTAGATCTCTTGCTGATAACTCTTTATCTTTAAATATTATTTTATCCCTTTCAATATCATACAAATAATCATCGGAGATTAAATCAATCGGACTACTTATTTTTTGATTATCCCTTAAATATACGCCACCTGTTTCAGCTACTTTTCCATATGTGGCAGATATATGTAATTTTTTTAAAATATTGCTTTTATTCAGTTCATCTTCTTTGATATAAACAGTAAAAAGCGAAGCATTTTCTGGAGTCTTCTGGTCTTCTATTTTAGAAGAAATACCAAAAGCATCAATAAGGATATTTATATTATATTTTTCTTCTAAACTTTGAAATTGTCTTATAAACTCTGCCTTTTTTTCTTCAATATTCATAAACTTTAAATTAATTTTTCTTCTACAGACTTAAAACCATAAAAAAATAACAAAACAAATAATATTTTAATTATTATGTATTCTTTTAATTTAGCCATAGTGCCGTCTTAAGCACATATTAATTAAATTAATTCATATACCCCCAAGTATTTTTATTTTTAAATATGTTATTGTAACTAAATTCATTTCCATTAATTTTTCTAGACTTTATTACAGCCTTATGACATTTATTAATTGCTATTTGAATGCTGCCCTCATCCTGGTTCCCATAATTAAACACATGAGCCATGATATGGAAATTGGCATGATCTAGAAAAGATTTTTTATCTTTATCACTTTCACCCTTTTTTCTCTTAGATAATTCATTTTTAACAAAAATACAAAAAGAACAAACCTTAACCAGTCTATTTATTGTATACTTATTATTAAATATTGTTTTAAAATAATCTGATTTATATCCACTCGAAATATCAAATAATTGTTTTTTGCTAGCCTTTGCCTTTGCTGGCTTTTTTAAAATACAAGCGCTAATCCACTGAGCTAAATCTGTGATAATAATTTTTTCAAAACCTTTTTTTCTTACAACTTTTCTATTATATGAATAACCATTTTGTAACAATAAATTCTCTATAATCTTTTGGATTAGGTCATTAGCCCTTAAGTCCCAATTGTTAATAGGTCGTTGTGAATTAGTTGACTGGCAAACTGAATTAATATCATTATTATCTTTCCCCTGGAACAGTCTACATAAAATTAATGAATTATCTATTAATTCTTTACTATCACTCTGTTTACTTATTCTCTGCAACGATTTCATTGATTGGCAGCCGTTTAATATTTGCGGATTGTCTAATTCAAACTCTTTGCTGTCCGTAGTCTCTAAGCTCGAACAACTTATTGTAATGCCATTATGAAAAAGAAAAAATCTGTCTTTATTGTTTTTCAATGTTTTAATTAAATCATCATCCAAACTCTCATTTTCTTGGTCAACTCTTACATTATCATCAAAAATATTATAGTTTAAGACTTTTTCAGATTTATTAATCATATCCACAACCTTTGCAATCTCTATTTTCCCAACAGCAACTTTGTTTTCTTTGTCATAAAAAATATTATCATCATCAAAATCAAGTTTTTCAAAAAACTCTTTTTTTTCTCTGCAAAAATAATTATTAACCAGCTCACTCAAACCGACCGCCTTTATCGATAAATTAGAGTATCTCGAAAAATCTTTATCTAAATGAATTTTATGTTTTTCAAACTCTTTTATACAATCTCCGTGAAAATCTAAACGAATGAAATAAATAATCACTTTATATTTTTTATTAAAATATTTATCTCTTGCATTTTCAATATTTCGACACGCTAACTGATTAAGTGATGTTAGATTAGTTTTTTTATTTAAAAAATTTTTTCTAAATTCATTGGCAAATATATTTACTATGTCATTCCTTGCAAAACTATTTGTATATTTAACATCAAATACGTGAATATATTTATTTTTATCATCACAATATATGCAATCAATTGCTCCATCAAGATTGCCATCAATTATTATACCTTTTTTAATATCAGAATTCTTCAATTTCAGAATCATTTTTAAAGAAACAACTATTGACTGATATGCTTCAACGCTAGAGCCAGTCATAGAATATGATTTCTTGTTTTTATTATAAATTTCTTGAGCTATTTTTTTATTTTCACTCATTTTTAAATCTATAAAGTCCTTATAAAGCATAAATTAATCTATTAGTTGATCATCTTATGAATAACATCAATCTTAAAAATTAAAGATTTATTTATAATAGAAACCCCCTTCTCCGTCTTTATTCTAACATTATCATCATTAACTTTTAGAATTCTACACTCTTCAATATCTGGTTGATTGTTGTCAATAAACTTTATACTCGCTAATAATATATTTCTTCTCGATAGCGATTGTAATATTGCGAAAAAAGTAAGATAAGAAAAAAGATAAATTATACCAATAAGAATATAATAATATGCTTCCCATTTATAAAAAAATAATAACGAAATCAGAATGCTAAATGAAATTAGAGAGGACAAATACTTCAAAATAATAAACCAATCCCCTTTATTAAGTTTATAATCTTTTTTAGAGTTAAAACCTTTTTTTAAAAAAGATAATATATTACCTTCATCAAAATCTTCATTACTAAAAAAATCTAAAGCTTTTTTTGAAACAATAAACGATGCGGCGGTACATACAACACTAATAAGGAATAACAGCATATTCTCTTTTGGAAAAAGCCAAAATTTTAAACCGCCGGAATATAATAAAAAAACCCATACAAGCGGGGATAGTATATGATAAGTAAAAAATCTTACGCCACTAATTTCTTCTGACCATTGTCTATTATCAGCAAACGGAGCTTGATCGGATATGGCCTTACCAAAAAACCTAACTAAAAAGACTATGATTGAAACAACCACCGCTATTGGTATTAATGCTATAAAATTCTGCCACTCAAACATATTTTATAAAATATCACGTCTTTTCTTATAAACAATTTTATATACTTTAATCTTCTCACCAAATTGAGCTAAAGTCAACGAAAATAATGATTTTTTGATAATTTTTATACACCTTTTTATAAACCTTTTTTTAGCTAACATTAGACAATATATACTATAAATGCTATAATGATTACAAAGGCCGAAAGACAAAATAATAAACAAGCTTAATCTATTAAAATTATGACTTAAAACAACCAAAATACAATCTAAAGCGTGGTTAGCTCCAAGGAGTGAACAAAAGAGCTAACCGAATAAACGCTAAAAACTTTATGGCGAAAAAAAGTTAAAAAAAATGGAGAACCATTTTTTTGCTATAAATTTTTTAGCTTTTTTTATTAATTAAATAATCTTAAAAATTTATGAAAAAAGATAATTTAAAAATCGAGCAAGTATCTATTTCCCTACTCAAGCCAGCTGAATATAATCCAAGACGACTAACCGCCAAACAAGAAGAAGTTCTTACCAGAAGCATCAAAGAATACAAACTTCTTGATCCGATTGTGGTAAATAGATTTAAGGGTCGTGAGAATATTATAATTTCCGGTCACCAACGAATGAAAGTAGCTCAAAAACTTGGTTATAAAGAAGTGCCTGTTGTTTTCGTTTCCCTTCCCCTAGAAAAAGAAAAAGAACTAAATC
>CAZMJW010000008.1:3420-8690 GCA_964566915.1 uncultured Gammaproteobacteria bacterium | reverse complement strand
TGAGCTGTTAAAACAATTTGATGTTGAAATGCTTCTTGAAACTGGTTTTGATGATTCGGATATATCAGCTATTTGGGATGAACACTTAGAAACAGCTGATGATGAATTTGAAATAGAGAAAGAAATTAAAAAAATTAAGACAACTAAAATTAAACTTGGTGATATTTTTCAATTAGGAAGTAATTATTTAATTTGTGCTGACTCTACTGATTCCAAGGCAATTAAAAAACTGATGGAAAATAACAAGGCCGACATGATATACACGGACCCACCTTTCAATATCGGACTAGACTACGCCAAAGGCATTGGAAAAAGTAAGAACTACGGCGGTAAAGTAGATGATAATAAAAGTGAGGCTGATTACAAGGATTTAATAAAGAAAACAATCACTAATGCTCTAACCGTTAGCAAAAAAGATGTACATTGTTTTTATTACTGCGACCCATTACACATTGGAATGATTCAAGGTCTTTATGGGGAACTTGGAATAATAAATAAAAGAGTCGCCATGTGGATTAAAAACAATCAGAATCCAACGCCCCAAGTTGCGTTCAACAGAATGTATGAGCCAGTAGTTTATGGCATTAAAGGAAAACCATATTTATCAGATATTAAAAACACTAGTGAGATATTAAATAAAGAAATTGAAAATGGTAACCGCACTATAGATGATATTCTCGATTTATTAGATATCTGGTTAGTTAAACGCCTTCCCTCTGCTCAATACGGACATCCAACCGAAAAAAGCCCAACACTCCACGAAAAAGCTTTAAGACGATGCACTAAAGTGGGCGACGTCGTTTTAGATTTGTTCGCTGGATCAGGCTCAACTTTAATTGCCTGCGAACAACTAAAGCGTAAATGCTTTACGGCAGAATTAAATCCAATTTTCTGCCAACTCACAATCAATCGCTATGAAAAATACGCGAACAAAAAAGCTAAGAAATTAAATTAATGCTTATGAAAAATAAAATAGTAAAAAAAGATACTTCCTGTCGTGCTCTGACAAAACAGGAAAAACAAAAAGAAATACTTGTTGAGCAATTACTAAAAACTCCAATAATCCAAATTGCTTGTGAAAAACTTGGCATTGCTAGAAGTACTTTCTATCGCTGGAAAGATGAGGATGATAACTTTGATAAAGAAATAATTAAAGCTCTTATTAAAGGCAAATCATTAATTAACGATATGGCCGAATCTAAATTGATTGCCGGAATTCAAAGTGGTAACATGACGTCCATTATTTTCTGGCTCAAAAACAACCACAAAAGTTACAGAGAAAATAAAGGTAAATTTCCGCCTGAAGATATCGAGCCTATTGAACTTATGATTACCAGATATGATCCAAGGTATCACAACAAAGATGGGACTGATAAAGCTATAGATGGAAAATTGGTCGATGAAGAGGTTGAAAAAGAAGACACTCAACCTAAAAGGCTGGAAAAATCAAAAGAAGAAGATGATGATGATGAGGAGGACGAGGATGATGACTATGACGACGATGACTATTAATTTATTTCATTAATTGCATCTTAGAAATCCATCCTTCTTGATCACCACTTTTAACTTTTAGTAATTCATTCCCGTCCTCATTGGCGTAATCAATTACTTCTAATTCAATACTATCACAGGCCGGAAGTTTAAAAACAACTGAATCGCGATTCGTGTTAGCCCAAAAGTTTACTTCTTTTCCCTGCCAATAATCTGCGTTATCGAAATCAAGATCACAAGAGTTAAGCTTAATAATTTTTCCGATATTCTCATTCTTAACAACATTCTCGTTATTAGATTGAGGAGCGACTAAATTTTGATTAGCTTGTTGTTCTTCCGGCGATTCACCAAAAATCATACTTAATATGATGATAGCGAGTGTCCCTATTAATATAGTCCAAACAGGGTGTTTTCTAACCCAACTTTTTTTCTTTTGCTCTGACATAGTTTTTTATTTATTAGTTAATAAATAGTCTGATGTCCGATAATACAAAAACGGACACCCGACCTGGTCGCGAAACCACACAAGGTATCCGTGAAGACCCTATTTGTGTTCGGTCGGAATGTCCGTTCCTGTACACAAATAGAGAAATAAGCTCTAAAAAATAGGCCTAAATTCACGAATATATAAATGTGGTTTCGCATTTAAAATATATCGCAAAAACACCTAAAAGTAAAGCAAAGTTACCAACAACTTACCGACAACTAAGTCCTTGACTTCCCCATTTAATCGCGTCATCAATTGGTCTATATGAATAATAACAATATGGATCAAGCAAATATGAACCCTGGGGCAAGAACGGTCACCTTGGGGCAATCTAGAGGTAATTTAGAGGTATTGCCAATAGAGATGAAGTATTGTCTCTATGCTCGTAAATCAACTGAGGATGATGAAAAGCAAGCATTATCTATCGACTCACAAATTAAGGAAATGTTACAAATGGCAGTTCGAGATAATATTCCGGTAACGGAAATTAGACAAGAAAGCCATTCCGCTAAAGACTCGGGACAGAGACCGGTTTTCAACAAACTAATAGCTGATGTTAAAAAAGATGTCTTTAATGGTATCTTGTGCTGGGCGCCGGATCGTTTAAGTCGTAACGCTGGCGACCTAGGAGCAATAGTTGATTTAATGGATCAAGGAAAGATAATTGAAATTAGAACGCACGGACAAAAATTCACTAATAGCCCAAATGAAAAATTTCTACTGATGATTTTAGGTTCGCAAGCTAAATTAGAAAACGACCATAAAGGTGAAAATGTAAAACGAGGACTTAGAGCAAAATGCGAACAAGGTTGGCGACCAGGCATGGCCCCAATCGGCTATATTCATGACAAGTATGTTGATAAGGGACAGAAAAGAGTTTTAGTTGATTCACGCAGGGCTCCAATTATTAAAAAGATATTTGAAAAAATGGCCTATGAATCATATAGCTGTAAAAAGATATACGAATGGCTAAAAAACGAAACTGATTTTAAAACTAGAAATAATAAGCACCTGACTATAAGCATGATTCAATATATAATAAAACAGCCATTTTATTATGGCGAGTTTGAATATCCCGTTGGTAGTGATAAATGGTATAGGGGCGGACATGATCCTATTATCACTAAGGAGTTATATGATAACGCTAATAATAGATTAAGGCGAAGTAATATTTCTAGGAATGAATGCAAGGAATTTGCTTTTACAAAACTAATAAAATGCGATATTTGTGGGTCAGGAATAACAGCCGAAGAAAAAATTAGAAAAATTAACGATGGCTCAATTAGGCGACACGTCTATTATTCCTGCGCTAGATCAAGAGATATACATTGTAAAGGCGGAGGAATGAGAGAGGATGAGTTAATAGAACAATTAGTTGGTCTAATGGATGAAATTGATATTAATGAAATTGGCATTAAAGACCAATTCGAAGAAGAAGTTAGTAGATTTTATAAGTTCAGCAAAGGAATATTAGGGACAACTGGTGGCGACTATGAAAAACAGAAAAACTTAGATATGAGAAACTATGCTAAATATGTCCTAAAAGAAGGCTCGATTATTGAAAAACGAGAGGTTTTGGGATGTTTGAAAAGTAAGTTAATTATGAGGGATAAGAAAATAACATTATTATAACTACTAATTTTAACCAATAAAATCAGTGCTTTCACTTTCGTTAAATTTTCGCTATAATGATATTACAGTTAAAAAGTAATAATCTATTAATATGCTATCTCTGACAAAAAAACAAAAGGAAATATTTGATTTTATAAATGAATATACTCAGGAGAATGGGATTTCCCCAACAATAGAAGAAATAAGAAAAAAGTTTAAACTAAAGGCTATTTCTACGGTACATAGCCATCTTGAAGCTTTAATAGAAAAAAAATACATTACCAAAACTAGCAATCATTCTCGAGGCCTGGAAATCATAGGCGGTAAAAAAATAATTGAGATACCTATAGTCGGTAAAATTGCCGCCGGACAGCCAATTGAAGCAATCGAAACAAGAGATGAAACAATATCCCTAACCAACGACTCAATAAAAAATCCAACAGGACATTATGCTCTTAGAGTAGTGGGTAATAGCATGATAGATGAGGGTATATTTGATGGAGATATAGTAATTATTAAAAAACAATCATCAGCAGAAAATGGGCAGACTGTAGTTGCTATAATAGATGATAATGAAGCAACTCTAAAAAAGATTTATAGAGAAAAAAATAAATTCAGACTTCAACCTTCAAACCAATCTCTGCTCCCTATTTTCAGAAAAGAAGTTGAGATAAGAGGAGTTGTGGTTAAAGTTATTAGAAATTATGATTTAACAACAGACGGTAATCTAACTAAAGAAGCTAACAAATTTAGAACAATAGATCTATTTGCGGGAATAGGTGGTATTAGATTAGGCTTTGAAAAAGCGGGATTTAAAACCGTCTTCGCTAATGATTTTGAAAAGAATTGTAAACCAACATATGATCTTAACTTCAAAGATTCAAAACTTATAGTTGAAGATATAAGAAAAATACAAATAGACGATTTACCTGAGTTTGATTTTTTGCTCGGAGGATTCCCTTGTCAGGCTTTTTCCATAGCTGGATATAGACAAGGGTTTAAAGATGAGAAAGGAAGAGGAAATTTATTCTTCGACGTCGCCAGAATTATAGAAGCTAGGAAACCTAAAGGGTTTCTCCTTGAAAATGTAAAAAACTTAAAAAGTCATGACGACGGACGAACCTTTAAAATAATTCAAGAAACCCTGGAAAATCTTGGATATCATTTAAAGGCTAAGGTTCTTAACAGCATGGAATATGGAAACGTGCCTCAAAATCGAGAAAGAATATATATTGTTGGATTTAAAAATAAAAAGTTTTCAGAAAACTTTGAGTTTCCTAAACCAATAACTTTAGTAAACAAAATTGAAGATATCTTAGAAGAAAATGTTCCAGAAAAATATTATTACAATGAAAAACCCCTCTACGCTAGATTAAAAGACTTTATAAAAGAAAGAGGTAAAGTTTATCAATGGAGACGACAATATGTTAGAGAAAATAAAAAAGGCGTCTGTCCGACGCTTACCGCTAATATGGGAACTGGTGGCCACAACGTACCAATTATTAAAGATCATAGAGGAATCAGAAAATTAACTCCATTAGAATGTGCTCGCATACAAGGATTCCCTAAAAGCTTTAAATTGCCAGAATTAGCGGACTCTGCTTTATATAAGCAAATGGGAAATTCCGTAACTGTCACTGTTGTGGAGTCTGTTGCAAAAAAAATGATGGAAGCGATGTTA
>CAZMJW010000008.1:0-3410 GCA_964566915.1 uncultured Gammaproteobacteria bacterium | reverse complement strand
GACATCTTTATCAATTAAAACCTTCTGGAAGTTAGAAAAAGATTCAAAATCATCCTCCACATATTTTTTAAATTTCTCTTCATCCTTCATCAAAGTCCTCAAACTCACGCCTTTATTTTTTGTAATTTTAGAAAAATCCCATTTAATAAAAAGACTATCCTCGTCCATATTCTTCGGTAAACATCTTAATTCCATCCTTTTCTTTGCTTTATATATTTTAACATTTCCATATCGCGCATCGACAAAGCCATTAACAAAAACGGATGAAGCTGTTGTATTACCGACCTCTATACTATTGATCTGATTAATATCAACAGTCGCCACTGATAAATTTATTGAATCGCCACCACGTATAAAAATAAAATAATAAATTTTATTAAGATTATAATCTTTTATCGGAGTGCTTATTTTTTTAATTAATATATCTTTCCAGCCATCCAAAATCTTATCATAACTTTTATTTGCGAAGTCCTGATCTAATTCATTCCCACTACCAATAAATTTTTGCCCCAAAGAAGTTTCTCCAGAAACGCCCTTTTCGAACTCACCTTCCCCATTAACATCAGCTGACATAAACTTAACATCAGCACCACATTTTTTATTTTCAGAATAAACATCTATAGGATAACTTCCTGAGCCAACAACTTTCCAATCAAGCCCCTGGGCAATCCATTGCTCTAAAAATTCTTTCGTAATTTGAATATAACCTTGTTTCTGACCAGGCAATACTTCTGGTTGAGAAAACAAAGCTTTTCTTAATAAATATTGTATAACCTTCAGACCCTCGTCATCAAAAATGTCTGCAATCTCTGATTTGTTTAAAAAATTTAATACGTACATAATTTGTTATAATTTATAATATTTAATTGCCCATCTTACAACTTTTTTTATATTTTATTTATAAGCGATTTAAAGTAATCTCTTGTTTCATTGTCTGTAAAATATACATAGCAACCTTTAATCCCTCGAGTCATTAAAGTTCGATAAGTATTTCTTATAATAAGACTTGCTTGCCTCTTGGCCTCTTCTGGATCATTTTTTAACAATATTTTATAACCATTTAAAGATTTATCCGTCGTAGCACGCTTACTTGGGTCAACAAGAACTTTTCCGTCTCGCACCACTAAATCATCACCAATAATAACTCCAACATAATCCAAGTCTAAGCCCTGGCAAGTATGTATACAACCAATTTCATTAACTGATTCTGGTTTGATAATCCATAAATTTCCATCAGTGGCTAAATTCCAGCGCATTTTAAAATCAAACTCTGGAATAACTATATCGCTATCACTTTTATTTTTCTTACTTACCCAGTTCCAACAATATCCAGCTACTAACCTTGCTTTATTATTTAATTTGTTTTTCTCAAAGATTATATCTCGTAATTCAGTGGGTGAATCAATTACTTTAAAATCATAATCAATATTCTCAAATTTAACATTAGCCGTCTCTCTTATTTGTAAAGAATTATCAAGCCAAGCTAAATAACCATCGGATCCATTACACCTAAACTGAGAAGCTAATTCTAAAGTATGCACCTTACATCCAGCGTCCTGAGCCCACTTAGCTATCTCTTGTTGACTCCCAATATCATTTAAAGTAACTCTTTGATCTTCGTCAATAAAAAAAACTGAACATTTTGACGACTTAATAATTTCTTTTACTTGGTTCTCACCCAAATTTTTAAACATACCGGATTTTTCATTAAGCCTATGTGCTTCATCAACAATCAAAAAATCAAAAGAATTCTCTGGACAGTTAACAAAGCTTCCGGAGCCAGAAAATAAATTACTAAATTCCGTCTTCTTTAAAGTCCCCGTTAACTTACTTGCATAAACATCTCGTGGTGCTGAATTTTTAGTAACATATTTTGAGACTAAACCAGCTTTAGCGGATTGAACTAATAAATTAATGGCTACAACAGATTTTCCAGTACCTGGTCCACCCTGAACAATTAATACATTTTTATTTTTCTTGCTTGATTTTCTTGCTAAAGAAAGAGCGGTTTCATAAACTATCTTTTGATCATCAATCATTACAAACTCTTGATTACCTTTTAACATTGATGATAGGCTATCCGATAAAGCTTTTGATGGTCTAATTTTACCAGCCTCAATACGATACATTATATTTGTCTTATCTCCATATTTAACGAAAGTTTTAATAAACTCTCTCAGTTTTGAGGCATCATCTTTTAAAAAAGCAGGAGCTTTTTCAAGATACTCTTTATAAAATGGATCAGTAATAACTCCATTATCCTTATAATTATGCAAATAAGCACAAGGGTTTAATGTAATATTCCCATCATAAACAGCCTCATTAAAACCGTTAATAAGGGCTGCATAGGACCACGCCTGATATGAAGGATGACTAGTTTCTGCTGAGCCATGGGCAAAGCGAGTTGTAACGACACCGTCTTTTTCTGTAAGCTGAGCCTCCTCCCATTGTTTAAGTTCAATTATTATTACTTGATCATCTTTTTTAGCATCCTGTCCTGTCAGAATAAAATCAACCCGCTTGGATGTTTGTGGAATTTGAAACTCAATAGCCACTCCGCTATCGCTAGGTATGTCTGGATCAGCAATAACTTTATCCATATAAATCAAAGAATTTTTAAATGCTAATATTTGATTTTTTGGAACTGAAAAATTTAATTTAACTTTAATAATATCAGTAATAATGTTTTCAATATTATTACTTAAAATATCATTTGAAAATTGCTCCTTAGTTGCTTGATAAACTAACATAAATTAATAACTGGTATATTTATCAGATTTCCCTTTCGCTTTTTCTACTGGGTATTTTAAAGCATTTTTAATTATTTTCTTTTCCATGGCATCATTCATATCTATTCCAAGATCATGAGACATAAGTAACACCCATCCTAAAACATCAGCCAACTCTTCTCCCAAATGCTCAGCGTGGCTCTTAACATACTCATCAAGCACATCGCCATTCTTCCACTGAAAGTGTTCTAATACCTCAGCCGCCTCAAGGGTAAGGGATAATGCCATATCTTTTGGATTATGAAATTGTTCCCAGTCCCTTTCTTTACGAAATTCTAACAATTTATTAGTTAAATTTTTTATCTCTGACATATAAGTAAATTTATAATTATTTTATATTTTTTTTATAAAAACTTTATATTTATATAATCTCACTAATTTGACTCTCAGTCAAAGTAAATTTGGCTAAAAAGTGACTAAACCTCGGATTCGAACTAACAATCACCCCATTTTTACTGCCTTTTCTCACTTTTGACTAAAACAAAAGAACATGACCTAAGTCATGTTCTTTTGTTATTTGGCTGATTTTAAACGAATTACGTCGTTCAAGTACACCCAAAAATTACTGGCTCCCGGGGTCGGATTCGAACCGACGACCAATTGGTTAACAGCCAACTGCGC
>CAZMJW010000007.1:12367-12975 GCA_964566915.1 uncultured Gammaproteobacteria bacterium | reverse complement strand
TTATCAATTCTTTTAGCTTTGTTTTTAGTGGGTGTATTTCATGATAATAAAAAAGTTAAAAGATTGTCTCTTAGTTTATTTGTATTGGCAATTATTTCTGTTAGCTTTATTTTCTCACAAAATCAAGCAAGCTGGTTTCAAAATAGTTTCCTTAAAAACTTAACTCCACAGAAAATAACTTTTCAAACTCGTTTAATTTCTTGGCAAGCAGCCGCTAAAGATTTTAGCAATCATCCAGTATTGGGAACTGGATTTGGAAATTATGCTATTATTTTTGATCGTCATTTTGACTCCAAGTTCTTTAACTACACAACCTCAGAAACTTATTTTGATAGAGCTCATAATAATTTAATTGATATTGTTTCAACAACTGGTCTTTTAGGTTTGATTACTTATTTATCTATTTTTGTTTTTGTAATTATATACTTATTCAGACTAATGAAGGAGAATGAATGGAAGGCTGGATTATCAGATTTAAAACATCGTAAGAATTTAGAAATAATCATTATCATATCTCTTTTAGCGGCTTATTTTATTCAGAATTTAGCTATATTTGATTCATTTGTTACCTATATTGGTCTGATGATTACTTTAGCCTATATTTCATA
>CAZMJW010000007.1:9919-12357 GCA_964566915.1 uncultured Gammaproteobacteria bacterium | reverse complement strand
AAGGAAGAAGAGAGTGGGGAAATAGTAATAAAAAAACAAAATATTGAAATTATTTTATTGATAGTTTTTTTATTAATTGCCTATCTTTTTACTGCCACTTTTAACTTAAAACCAAAAAGAGATATAAAAGGATCAATTGCTGCCTATTCTCTAATTTCTTCGGGAAATTTTCAAGACGGTTTTAAATTATTTAAAGAATCTTTAAATGATGGACCACTTGATAGGGATGCCCGTAATATATTAGTAAACTTATTCAGTGCTAGTTATCAAAATTTAGAACAATTGCCAGAAGAAACAGCTGATGAGTTTATTTCTTTTGTTATCAATCAAGTAGAAAAAAATATTGCTTTTAACCCAGTGGATAGTTTATTAAATCTACAATATACTCAAGTCTTAGATATTGCCGCTAATTATTATAAAAGCAGAAATGAGGATAGGTATAACGAATTGAGACAAAAGGCTATGGAGAGAATTGATATAGCTATTGATTCTAGTCCGGGAAGAGCTCCATTATATTTTGCTAAAGGACAAATGCTTCTTGTTAGAGGGGAAAATGAAAAGGCAATTGAAACAGTTAATCAGGGAATAGACTTAAATCCTGATTATTACGATGGCTATTGTCGTTTATCTCAATTTCAGGCTAGCTTAGGAAAACAAAGCAGTGAAGAGTTTTCTGAAAATATAGATAAATGTTTTGACCTGGGAGGAGCAAGTTCAATTAATTCAAATTCATTTCTTCAATTAGTTGTTCAACATTATTTAAATAAGGCTGATTATCAAAGAGCGGTATTAGCGGGAGAAAAAATGGCTAATTTAAATCCGGAGAATAAAGATGTATTATTTAGCTTGGCAAAATTGTACTATTTAAATAATGAGAATGATAAAAGTCAAGAACTTTTAGTTGCTTTATACCAAAAATACCCTGAATTAGAACAAGAATGGAAGGAATATATTGAAGCGATTGGAATGCTTAAATAAAAAAATAAAACAATATAGCTAACTATAAAATAAAGAGAGACAATTAATTGTCTCTCTTTTATGTTGTTTATATTATTTATGTTATTTAGCTCGTTTTTAACTTTAATAAGGCTATATTTTTTTTAATACTTCTTTAGTTTTTGATAATAAGTCTTTTGTTATATTGATTTTATAATAATTAATATAAACATATGACTTATTTAAAGAATAGGAAAAATAAAAGAAGAGATATTCTATCTATTTTAAAAAAGATTGGGTATAAAAAGATTGTTATTTATTCAATAGCAATATTATTTTTAATTATCTTTGTATATTACTTAACTTCCTTTTTCTTTGTTTCTTCATTTGATATTTGTTTAGAAAAATTAAAGAAAAGTTATAACAATGAAGTTATTTGTCGAGAAGAATGTTATTTAAACAGAAAAGAATATTATAGTTGTTTGAGTAAAAAAATAGAAAAAAATTTAGTTAAGATTGAAAAGATAATAAAAGACGAAGATGAAAGTATTACTTTTCGCAGTGATTTAATTGATTTTCTGTCATCACTATATGGAAGAGAAAATGTTCCAATTTTTTTAAATGAATATTTATTAACTGAAGGCGGTAGTGAAGAAATAAAAGGAAAAATAATCTACTCCTACGATTTCTCTAATGGCTTGGATTCATATTTTCAAATACTTGAAGGAGATTATCCACTTAAGATAAAGAAAGCGGTTGTATATAAAATATCCAATTATTCAAATAGTGATGAATATTGTTTAGATCATATTTTGAAAATACAAGAATTAATATTTAATAATAGTTTTGATGAAAAATTAAGACCAGATTTAGTTTTACTCCTGGCTAGTTATAGGGATTTATTTAGAGATGAGATAGATAGTATCTTAGAAGAAGTTATTAATTTTAAGTTTGATAATGACAATATTTCACGAGCTTTTGCTGCAGATATTTTAGATAGAGAAAGTATTGAAGTTGATGAACTCGAGTGGCAAGAATATTTTTCTAATTAATTAATTAACATATATATGAAGTATAAAATAATACTATTATCACTATTATCTCTGTTTATTATCCCTAAATTTTGCTTGGCGATGCCTGTTGGAACACTACTGTATCGCACAACTAATGATGGAAAAATGTATGGTAAAAGTAGTGACGAATTAATTGAAGTAAAAAACGGAATTATGAAAGGAATTATGCCTGGTCATGTTGGTATTTATATTGGCAAAGAAAATGGAGTTGATTATGTGGTTGAAGCATTGGCTAGTGGAGTTGTAAAAACACCTCTAAATAAGTTTATTAATACATCTCTTGGTGAGGAACTTGTTGGTGCAAGGATACCTAAAGACATTAAAGATATTCATCGAGCTAAGGCAGCTGTTTTAGCTAAAACAATAGCGGAAGCAAATCTAGGTTATGATTTTGACTTTCAAGCACAGAAAGGACCAGATGATGGAGAG
>CAZMJW010000007.1:0-9909 GCA_964566915.1 uncultured Gammaproteobacteria bacterium | reverse complement strand
TACAATAGCGAAGATTATGGTATTAATATAACTCCAGATGGTTTTGATGATTATAGTGTATATAATGAACGAGGAGATTGTTTTTCAAGAGATAAGGAGTATTCCTATATATCTCCTCGAGAAGATTTGATTTTACCTTTTAAGGAAAACGGTGGTTATAATGCTGGTTTAATAAAAAATGGTAAAAGGTATATTTTCTTGCCTTATACGCAATTTTTACAAAACAGTTTAGAAGATGTTTTAGTAGATAAAGAAGTATCCTCAAGTTTTGATGACAAGGAGGTTAGAGGTGATGTTAAATCATCCGCTCTTCTTATCAGATGGAGTTTGATTAATAATCCAATATCAAAAATTAAACTATCAAGCTCTAAAATAAAAGAAAAAATAGTTAAACTAGTAGATAGATTAAAAGGAGAGAGTAGGTCAGAGATTATTGAAGAAGATATTGTTGTTTTAGCTGAGAACAAAGAGAATGAAAGAACTAATTTTTTAGAGGAAAAAGAAATAGATTCTAAAATAAATGGTTTAGATATTCAAATACTTGAAGAAGCTAGAGAAATTAAAACAATAGCTGAGCCAAAAGTAATAAGTGCAAACTATTTAGAAAATTTTAGTATTAACAGAGAAGAGAATATAGAGGAAATAGAGAAAGAAAATGATGAAACAATTATAGACAAAGAAGAAGATGAAGAAATAGAAAAGGAAAAAGAAAGAAAATATTTAAGTACCAGCACTGATTTCTTTAAAAATTCTTTGACTTTAAAATCAGAAATAGAAAGCGATATAGAAGAGTTAGAATTTGAAGAAACATTAAATGAAGACGAAGAAAGAGAAGTGAAAAATGTTTTATTTAGTAAAGTATATAGTACTTCTAATAATGATTTTATTGAACTATACAATCCCAACAGTTTTTCTCTTGATTTAAAGGAAGAGGGATATAGAATTGAAAAATCACAAACAGCGAGTGACCCTTCTTTAATATTTAGAATAGGAAACGAAGGTGATGGCAGTTATCCGGGTGGCACTATTATTCCCGCTTTTGGTTATTATTTAATTGTTGATCAAGATGCTAGTGATTATTATACTAACAAAGCCGATGCTCTTGTTAGTCGAAACAATTTTAGCTTAAACAACAAAAAACAAAGCCTATTTTTAGCTAAAGGAGCGGTCAGTAGTTATGATGATGAGGATATTGTTGACTTGCTCGGTTATGGCGCAGAAGCAAAATATTACCTTGGGTCTTCTCCAGCTCAAGAAATAACTAATTACCATTTCTTAAATAGAGTAAATTACAATAATGATAATTATAGTGATTATAATTTATTATTGTCAGCTGATCCTGAAGCTGTAGAGGCTTGGCAAGAAGAAAATCAAAGTAGTATTGATGATGAGGATTATGAAGACATAATTGATGATGAAGAAGATGAAAATGAAAATATAGAGATTGAACAAAATGGAATTGATAAATTGTATATAAAAGCGATTGGCTCAGAAGATAATAATGATTTTATAGAATTAATTAATCGCAGTTCCTATGATATTGATTTAGCTAAAATTTCTCTACGTTTAGAAAAAGCCAAGAGTGCTAGCGATCCGTCAATTTTAGTTAGAATTGGAAATATAAATGATGCTGCTTATCCGGGAGGAACAATACTTAAATCAAATGAATCTTATTTTATTGTAGACAACAAGGCTGATGATTATTTAATTAAATTAGCTGACGCTATTGTTATAAGAGATAGCTTTTTAATAACAAACTCTGAACAAAGTATATATTTAGGAATAAATGCTATTTCTAGTCCCGACGACGAGGATATAATTGATTTAGTGGGCTTTGGTCCTGAAGCTGTATATTATTCTGGTTCTAGTTCAGCTCCCGCTATAACAGAGGATAATGTTTTAAGTCGTTCATCTTATACTTCACATAACTACTATGATTATACTCTAGTATCCAAATATGATTACTTTGGAATTGAAAGACCAGTTGAAGAAGAGGAGGAAGAAGAAGAGGAGGAAGAAGAGGAGGAGGAAGAAGAGGAGGAAGAAGAGGAAGAAGAAGAGGAGGAGGAAGAAGAGGAAGAGGAGGAACCAAGTACTTTGTTTCCGGTAGTAGTAGATAATTATCAGACTGGATTAAATTATGATTTAGAACCTGCTTATCACCTTGATGATGTTGTATATTTAAAACATTTTAATGATTGCAGTATGTCCTATGGTCGCTCGGTTATTGGTAAATGGGGTTGCGGTAAAGAACTGGGAAGATATAGCGGAAATTATTATGATATTTTTGAAGAAGAAATAGATTTAAATACATTTTCTTTAGGGGTTTATTATAAACTGGCATCCGGTTGGCCTTTCTTTACTATTAATCTATCAAATAATGATAAAAATTTAGGAATTAGTTTTGAGCCAAATGGAATATATACCAGTGGCGTGATTGGTAATGAATATTATTCTTTAGAAGGGGGTAATTTTTTAGAAGATATAGAGTATATAAGTAACTGGCATTACTTTAATATAATAATTGATAGAGAAAATAATTTGTTAAAGATATTTAATGACGCTACTTTAATATTTAGTCTTAATATCGAAAACATTGATTTATTCTCTGCTACAGAGATAAATATTAGCGGTGGAGAAGATTCCATGTATTTTGATGAGTTAAGTATTTATAATGGTGTATTAAGTAATAATGAAATAGCTAACTTTATTCAAAGCAATTTAGAGATATATCCACTGGAAAATATAAGAGAACCCTTAGATTTACAACTACTATATAATTGGGATTTTAATGAAGATAATAGCAGTAGTAGTTCCTCTGATTCTATGTATAATCAAAAAATAGAATTTAGTCCTGGTAGTTTAAAAAATAATGCTTTAACAATTAGCAATGAACCTACTTTAATACATTTAAATGATTATTTAAGTACCAGAGATTTTAGTTTTTCTTGGTGGTGGAAAAATAGTTCTTTTCCCGATGATGGTCAGATAAATATTAGTATCAATGATTATAATGAATACGGACAATTTGAAATATTTTCTTTTTTTGCCAATAGCTATGAAAGAAGTTTAAGTATGAAATATTTATGGAAGTATATTTCTAGTGGTTTAAATGAGAGCTTTTGTTATGATAATTCTTGGCATCACATGGTTATTGCTTTTGATTCAGTTAATTTTAAGTTTAAATTATATTTAGATGGTGAACTAAAAAATGAATTAGACCTTTCACCATATGGACCGGGGGAAGATTTGTTTAATACGATTAAAATTAGCTCAATGGGACAAGAAGCGCAAATTGACAATTTTCAGTTTTATTCAGGAGTTTTAAGTGAAAGTAGTGTGGTTAATAAATATAATAACGGTAGGTAATTAGAAGGAAATAACTAAGTATAATGCAAGGACTGTTTTAACAGTTCTTGTTTTTTTATAGTTTTTATTAATTAAAAATGCTATATATAATTATTTATAATTAAAGAAAAAATTCTTTTAATTTCTTGATTTTTTTAAGCATTTATCGTACCATATAAGAGCAATTGAAATAAGTGGGCGATCGCTCTTTTTTAGATTTTTTCTTAAAAAGAGAGGAAAGTCCGGACTTCATAAAAGGGTAGTGGGTAACGCCCACCGATTATTTAATAATTAGGGAAAGTGCCACAGAGACAATACTATCTCTTCGTGAGAGAAAGGTGAAAAGAAGTTGGGTGTTTTAATTAGCTACCAACTTTGCTCCTCGGCGACGAGGATGTTATGGTAAACCCTACCTGAAGCAAGAACAAACTTATTTCTTTAAAAGAAATAAGGAAAAGTAGTTCGCTTGAGCCAATTAGTAATAATTGGCCTTAGATAAATGATCGCTAAAACAGAATCCGGCTTACGGCTGTTTTAATTGCTTTATTTTTAATATATGAAAAAAACAGATTCACTTTTTTCTCTTATCTTACTACCACTAGATTATTTTTTAATAGTTCTAGCGGCAATCTCTGCCTATAAATTAAGATTTTCTGATTGGTGGCAAGGAATTAGACCAATTATTTTTGATCTACCTTTTAATAACTATTTAAATACAGTATTTTTAGTAGCCTTATTATGTTTATTTGTTTTTTTTCTTTCCGGTTTATATCAAATAAAAAACAATCGTCAATTAGCTCAAGAGCTTAGCAAGATATTTTCTTCTTCTTTAGCTTCTTTAGCAGTTGTTTCAATTATTATTTTCATGATGCGAGACTTATTTGATTCTCGTTTTATTGTTTTAACTGCTTTTGCTTTTGTTTTTGTCTATATTAGTATAGGTCACGCTTTTGTTCGTTGGCTTAAAAGATATTTGTTAAGATTTAATATTGGTGTTAAATCCCTTATTTTAGTTGGTAATTCAAAAACAACCGAAAGATTAATATCAGAGTTTTCAGCAAATAAAAAATTAGGTTATAAAATAGTTAAAAGAGTTAAGGACTTTTCTATTGAAACAGCCCAAGAACTTCAAGAGTTTATTAAAGATAATCAAGTTGATGAATTAATTCAAAGTGATCCGAATTTAAGTAAAGTGGAGAATCTTCGTTTATTTGATTTTGTAAATGACAATCATATTCGTTATAAATATGTGGCTGATTTGCTTGAGGTTAAGGTTTTAAGAACTGAAGTGTCGGAAATTGTTGGTATTCCAATGGTTGAGGTTAAAAGAACAACTCTTGATGGTTGGGGTAAAGTATTTAAAAGGTTATTTGATATTTTTGTTTCCTTTATTTTAATTACAATATTTTCTCCTGTTATTATTTTAACCATGATTGCTATCAAACTTGACTCCAAAGGACCAATATTTTTTACCCGTCGAGATGACGGAAATCATGTGACTCGTATTGGTGAAGGAGGAAAACCGTTTAAATATTTCAAATTTAGATCAATGATTCCGAATACTGATAGTTTACGTTATACTGAGCTTGCTGATAGAAATTTAAGATCAGATGGTCCAATGGTAAAAATAAAAGATGATCCAAGAGTAACCAGAGTCGGCAAGTTTATCAGAAGGTGGTCTATTGATGAATTACCAGAATTGTTTTTGGTATTTATTGGCCGAATGAGTTTGGTTGGGCCACGACCTCATTTACCAGAAGAGGTAGCAAAATATGAAAATTATCACCGTAAAGCTTTAACAGTTAAACCGGGCATTACTGGCTTAGCTCAGATTTCTGGAAGAAGTGATTTATCTTTTGAAGAAGAGGTTAAACTTGATGTCTATTATATTGAAAATTGGACATTAATGTTAGATATTTCTATTCTTCTTAGAACCCCCTTAGCGGTTTTTAAACATCGACAAGCAGAATAATTATATTATTATGAAAGTAGCTTTAATACATGATCATTTAGCCCAAGATGGTGGAGCAGAGAAGGTTTTAAAGGTTTTTACCGATATGTTTCCTGAAGCTCCTATTTACACTCTTCTTTATGATAAAAAAAATGTAGAGAAACATTTTAGTGATAGAAAAATTGAAACTTCGGTAATTCAAAAACTACCAGGTGGAGTTCGTCATTATCAATGGTATTTGCCTTTCATGCCGATGGCAGTGGAATTTTTTGATCTTCGTCATTATGATTTAGTTATTTCTGATACTAGTTCTTTTGCTAAAGGAGTGATAACTTCTCCAGATACCTTACATATCTGTTATTGTCATACTCCAACTAGATATCTGTGGAGTGATACTCATCAGTATATTAATGAACTAAAATATAATAAGTGGTTTAAAAAAATTATTGCTGCAACTTTAAATCGTTTAAGGATTTGGGATTTTTCCGCTTCACAAAGAGTTGATTACTATATCGCCAACTCTAAAACAATTCAAAAAAGAATTAAAAAATATTATCGACGAGATTCTGATTTAATCTACCCTCCAGTTGAAACAAATAAATTTCATATTAGTGATAAAAAACCTGAAAAGAAATATTTTTTAGCCGGTTGTCGTTTAGCTCCTTATAAAAGAGTTGATATTTTAGTTGAAGCTTTTAAGGAATTGGGTTCTGAGCATAATTTAAAAATATTTGGTGATGGAGTGGACATGAAAAGATTAAAAAAGATTGCTGATGGTGCTTTAAATATCGAGTTTTTAGGAAGAGTTAGTGAAGAAGAAAAAATAGATCTTTTTGCAAATTGTGAAGCTTTTTTGAATCCTCAAGAGGAAGATTTTGGTATTACGGTTGTTGAGGCAATGGCTTCCGGACGCCCAGTTATTGCCTATAGAAAAGGAGGAGCTACCGAAACTGTTAAGGATGGTGAAACCGGGCTATTTTTTGAAAAACAGGATTCTTATTCAGTAAAAGAAGCTGTATTAAAATATTCTTCATATAATTTTAATAGTCAAATGATAAGAGCCTGGGCAGAAAATTTTTCTATAAATAAATTTTCTGAAAAAATAAATAATTTAATCGCAGATAAGAAATCAGATTTTAATAAACTATGAAAATAGGAGTGGATATAAGAGTATTAATGGACAAAAAGTATAGCGGTGTATCTGAATATACCGCTAATTTATTAAACGCTATATTAAAAGAAGCAGGAGATGATGATAAATTTGTTTTCTACTATAATTCAGGAAAAAATATATCTAAAAGAATGGAGGAGTGGAATAGGAATAATGTAGAAATAGTTGTTAGTCGATATCCTAATAAATTCTTTAACTATTTTCTACAAAAAATACTTTCCTATCCAAAAATAGAAAATATTATTGGTGATATTGATATATTTTGGTCACCACATTTTAATTTTTCTTCTTTTTCTAAAAAATATAAAACAAAAAGAGTTTTAACAGTTCATGACTTGTCTTTTATCAGATACCCCAAATATTTTAATTGGCGACAGAATTTATGGCACAGATTATTGAATGTTAAAAAAATTATTTTAAATAGCGATAGAATAGTAGCGGTTTCTGAAAATACTAGAAATGATATAATTGATTTAACTAAACAGAATAAAGAAAAGATTGAAGTAATATATTCTGGTAATAATTTAAAGAAAAAAGACATTGATAAAATTGATATAGAAAAATTTAGGAATAAATATTTTGCTAATTCCAATTTTTCATATATTTTATATTTAGGTACAATTGAACCAAGAAAAAACATTTTGAATTTAATTAAAGCCTATAATTTATTCAGAGAAAGAAATGGAAATACCAATATTAAATTAGTTTTAGCGGGAATGTTTGGTTGGAAAACAAAAAAAATATTTAAGGAGTATGAAAAATCAAAATATAGAGAAGATATTGTTTTTCTAAATTATGTAGAAAAAGAGGATAAAGATGTTTTGTATAGCCAAGCAAAAATATTTGTTTATCCTTCTTTTTATGAAGGCTTTGGTTTTCCGCCTCTTGAAGCAATGACCTATGGTATCCCTACTATTTGTTCCAATGTTTCTAGTTTACCAGAAATTGTTTCTAGTTCAGCTTTGATGGTAAATCCTTTTAATGTTGAAGAAATGGCAATTGCTATTGAAAATGTTTTAAATGATAAAGATTATTATAATTATTTATCAGAGGAATCACTTAAAAGAGTTAAGTATTTTTCTTGGGATATTTCCGCAAAAAAATATTTACAATTATTTAAAGATTTAAAAAATGAAGACAATTAATAATAAAAAGAAAAAAGTATTAGTAGCAATGTCTGGTGGAGTAGATTCATCAGTAGCTGCTTGTCTTTTAAAAGAAAAAGGTTATGATGTGTCGGGAGTATTTTTGCACTTTTGGAAAGATGAAAAAGGGGGAAACACTAGCGAAAATAGCTGTTGTTCTCTTGAATCTCTTTTAGATGCTAAGGCGGTCGCCGCTAAAATTGGTGTTCCTCTTTTTACCTTTGATTACTCGAATGAATTCAAAGAAGCGGTAGTGGATAATTTTCTTTCAGAATATGATAAAGGCAGAACTCCGAATCCTTGTGTTGTTTGTAATAAAAAAATTAAAATCGGTAGACTTTTAAAACAAGCAAGATCACTCGGTTATGATTATTTAGCCACTGGTCATTATATTGGTATTGAAAGAAAGGGTGGTCAGTCCATTCTTTTAAAAGGAATTGATAAAAAGAAAGATCAGTCATATTTTCTTTATACCTTTACTCCTGATGAATTAAATCATTTAATGTTTCCACTAGGAAAATATCGAAAACCGCAGGTTAGAGCTTTAGCAAAAAAGTATAATTTAGATATTGCTTCAAAATCTGAGAGTCAGGATATTTGTTTCTTGTCTGGTGATCATAATAATTTTTTACGTAAATATTTAAAGCTTAAACCTGGTAAGATTATTTTAAAAGAGGATGGTTCTGTTTTAGGAAGCCATGACGGTTTACCACTTTATACTATTGGACAGAGAAGGGGTTTGGTTGGTGGAACTGGCCCTTATTATGTCTCTGGTTTTGATTATGAAAAGAATATATTATATGTGGTTAAGAAATGGGATGAATTAAGTTTATACAGCAAGAGATTTATTGTAGAGAATGTAAATTGGTTATCTGGGAAAGAATTAAAGAAAAAACTTAAATGCCAAGTAGTTATTAGATATGGTCATAAGCCGGTTGCTTGTTATGTATATCCTGGAGAAAATAATAATTGTTTAGTGGAATTTGCTAGACTGCAAAGAGCGGTTACCCCCGGACAAAGTGCCGTTTTCTATAACCTAAAAAAAGTTTTAGGGGGAGGGATTATTGGTTCGAATTATTAAAATTTTAAATTGTGCTATAATGGTTTTTTAAATATTAATTAAATAAATCATTATGTCACAATCATTACCTGACGTTTTTAAAAGAATTCAAGAAAGGAAAAAAGAAGGAAGAGAATTAAAAGCAATGTATAGAGATTCATTGGCTAATAATGCCATGTATCAAGAAGTAAAAGAAGAATTAGAAAATTTAAAATTAAAGAAAAAGAAAATTGAGGAATCAATTAAATCAGAATTAAAAGAAGAATTTGATAAATTAGAGGGAATAAAATTAAATATTGCCGGAGACAGCCAACTTTTAAGTGATATAGCGGTAAAGAATTTAGTTGAAGGTGAGGAAATTAAAATAATTGATGAAAATAAAGTAGAATACGAACCTATATTTACAGTAAAGTTTAAAAAGATTAACTAAGGGTCAAAATAAAATAATTACCTAAACTCATTGACAAAAAAGTATATTTATGTTATACTCTTTTTAGATAGAATAAGAAGTAGAACTTTAAAAACTAAATATGAACGAGAAATCATTTAACAAAATACCGGAGAGACCGTATTTCTTTAAAAATTCAAAAAGATACCCCGGTCAAAGTTTGGAGTATTTAGCTTTAAATAATTCAACCTCCTTTTTTGCCCTTAAAGACAGGCCACACAAAGAAGGTGATTCTATGCACAGACACATAGACTTCCTTCTTACCGCTGGAGATGATATGGATATTAAACATATGTGTCCAATTTGTGGTCAAAGGCCAGTAAAATTTATTCTTTTTAGAAACTGTAGTCTCTTAAGTTTAAATCTTTCTTGTTGTGATGATCCAAGTTGTCGTTATCAATTACAACATGGAACTGGTGACAGATTAATTGCTGTTAAACTACGAAACTTAAGGCAATTTAACAAGAAGGGAAATAAGAAGAAGGCGGAGAGAATTTTTCGTCAATTACTTAATTTACGACCCTCAGATAGTGCTGAAAAAATATTTGACGCTATCAGCTCTAAGTACCAGAATAAAATGAAGAAAAATCAAACTTCGTTTGAAACGGTAAAGAATACTAGTGTAAAAGAGAAAAAAAGTAGCGGAATTCAGCTTAGTCTCTTTTGAATAAATATTTTTTCAAAGTTCAATAAGTAAGAACATTAAAACCAAAAAAATAAAGAAAATGAAAAAACTTTTTAAAGTATGTAAACTCTCTTTAGTCTTTATCCTGTTTGTAATAGTTA
>CAZMJW010000006.1:0-13297 GCA_964566915.1 uncultured Gammaproteobacteria bacterium | reverse complement strand
CTTAATCCATCATTATCACTGTCCATTGATTTTAATTCTTCTTCGCTTGGCTCACTACCTGGTTTAGTAAGTGGGTCATAGCCAGCCTCAACTTCATCACCATCTAAATATGAATCTCCATCAGTATCACTATTTAAAGGATTAGTATTATATTCAACCACTTCTTCATAGTCAGTTAATCCATCATTATCAGAATCAGCTTTAAGTGGATTTGTTTTATAATCTACAACTTCTTCATAATCAGTTAAACCGTCTCCATCTGAATCTGGATTATTTGGATCAGTTCCATGCATATATATTTCATCGTAGTCAAATAATCCATCATTATCGGAATCGGTATTTTGTAAATCGACTTCATCGTCTTCTTAAAACAAAATAAATAAATCAACACCACAAACTACACCAACATCTTCCCTTCCAAACTCTACTCAAAAAAAACCAACAACTTCAATTACAATTGGATCATCTTCTGTATTATTTTCAACATCATTTTCGATTGGGTCTTGATTAAGATTATTATCTACTTCATTATCATCTGGAGCAATAAACTTAGAATAAACTAAATATGCACCTAATAAAAAAATGATTACGGCAACCGAAATAATAGCAATCTTTAACCATTTACTACTTCCGCTTCCTTCCTCTGGTTCATCATAACTAATTTTTTCTATATTAGCATCATCATTTTTTAAAGAAGAATTAGTAGAGCCTAATCCAACTTTCCTAGTTTGAATTTGCTCTTTATTTGAAGAAGGATTTTCTAAAACACCCTCTGTTTCAGCAAATATATCATCTAATTTTTCAGGGTTGTTTCCTTGCCCCTCATTTAAATCATTAAACATAATACTTTTTATTAAATTTATTTACTTAAATTATACAATATTTTAAAACAAAAAACAAACAATATTAATTTGAAACATCAACAATATCCTCTTCACTTCTAATAATTTTATAAACCACATCACCATTATCATCATAAAATAATTGTGCCTTTGTTCTTTTATCTAAGCCGAACCCTTCTTTTTGTTCATCGCTTAAAAACTGAGGTTCGTTTACATTATTTACTCCGGTTTCAGTATCCTCTTGTTTAGGAATAAAAATTATTACCAGCAGAACAATAAGAATTAAAACTAAAGAACCTAAAATAATTAACTTTTTTTTATCCATATAATTTTTAATATTTAACACAATTACCATTAGCATCTATTCTTCCGTCAAATACTGTTGTCATTCTGCTATTTACAATTGAGTTTGTACGACATGGGTCACCAAAACATCTTTCAACTGACTCTTTTTTTCGACATTCATAAATATTTCTTTGTGGCCAATCATTTGCACCTCTATAACATGTATCACCGGCTTTTCCTATTAAATAAAAAGTTGTTCCGAAGCCCTTAGGACAAAAAGACATGTTATTACAATAAGCATTATCAATGCTTACTGTAGTACAATCAACTTTTGATCTATTATATTCACAGTCTCTTGTTTTCTCATAGGTATTATAATGATTGTCGTTTATTTGACTCGTATCAAAAGTAATATCTTTATGAATAGTTACTCTAAAAGCTTTTTGTTTTCTATAATTATATTTACCAGGAATATTTGCATCTCCTTCTTTAAAATCTATAGTAGCTACTACTTCATTTTTTGTCCAACACTCTGGCTCACATTTGTTTTCCTCACCACAAACCAATCCAACTCCACATTGATCATCATCGGCACAATAATTTTCATCGACTACACATTTTCCTGTAAACCAGCTACATATATACCCTACTTCACAATCTTCATCTACGGTACAATCATTGTTTTCTATATAATCAGAAGAATCGTCACAATCAATAGGACAACTAGTTTTATCTTCTTTGCTAGTTTGACAAACATAATCTCCACAAAAACCACCACCACTATATGAATCTTTAAAAACACAATAATTTCCATTATTAATTTCTAGTGGTGTGTCGCTATTTACTGTTGTGCATCCATATTGAAAATCAATCTTGCTTTTATCAGCACTTAATGCTACACCTAGATTACCCTCGCATATTTCATAACCATCATTATATAAACCACCCTTTCCTTCAGTATTAGGTTGTTCAGACTGTAAATTACCATCCCCACAATAACTGTTTACTTTCAAATTAAAACTTTTTTCTGTTTCAGCTCCAAAAGGACTTTTAGCAGTAATGGTAATTTCTGCTATATCATTATAATTAGGATATCCTTCTAAATAAACGGTATCTGGTAAAAAGCCATTATAATTTAAATCAAATTCTCCAAAAACCTCTAAACCACTAAAAGAATATTCTAACTCATCACCTAAATACGTTTTTTTGCCAATGGCACAGCTATACTTGTTAATATTTCCGGTTTTTTCCGTATTTATTCTGGTAGCAAGCGGACAAGAAAAATCTAATGGTGGTTTAGGAGAAACGATATCAATATAAAAATCTTTAGTAAACTGACGATTGTTTATATCAGAGACTGTTATTCTAAAACCAAGTCTAACATCTTCAGCAAATTCTCCATTAGGAAAATCTTCTGGTCTAATCTCACCAGAATACGTTACTTTGTATTTATTATTTGCGACTATTTCCGGAACCCCTGTATCAACCGGTCTAAAAAAAGTTGGGTTTACATCATCTGGTCCGGATACTTTTATAACTGAATAACTAATATCTTCAGCATTTTCTGGCAATGTTTCACCAGAAAAATAAAATGAATAATTAAAAACTGAACCAACTTTTAAAGTATGATTTGAGTTTTCTGCTTCAATAAAAACACCTGGTTCTTTGATTTTGATTTCAAATTCTTGTTCAAATATTCCACCATGACCATCATCTACTTGTAAACGAATAGTGTATGGATCACCAGTTGTTAAGGCGGTTTTTTCAGCAAATATTTTCTTTTCAAAGTTTGAACTAGTATCTATTAATCTTGGTGGAGCACTCCAGCCCGTCCAATTAGACGAATCGGTAATCAAGTTCCAATTTAAACTATCATTATTAGGATCTTTAAGTCTTATATAGCCATTTAATTCTCTTCCTGATTGAGCTTCAAGATAATAATCTACCAAAGAAGGGCTAATGTTTTCTCCAGTTCCACCAGACACGGTAAAATTAGTTAAACAGGCTTCTTGACTATAATCACCATGAGAAAATTGAAATCCAATAGAAGGTGTTTCTAGTGAAGAACATAGATTATATCGAGAACCTTCAGGGTTGCTAGCATAAACTAATACGTAACTATTATCTGGTAAAGTTAACATTTCGTATTGCGGGTCACTAAAAAATCTTTTTTCATCTATATTCCAACAAGTATCTTTATTAAATCCTGGACAATTACCAATTCTATTTATTGAATCAATATAAGTTGGAGATATAGCTAAGTCTGCTAAAAATCTATCTTGCCAACTTGGCCAAACAGAAACAGTTTTATTAGCTAAATAAGTACCTGATTGTAATTTTGGATAATATAAATTTTTATTATAATAATTATTTAAAGCTACCTTCATTTCCTCAAGCATACCAATTCTTTTTGTATCCCTTATCACCATAGCTTTAGGACTATCACAGAAAAAATCACTTGGACAATCAGAGTCAATTAAGCAATTTTTAGTTTTACTTAAAAGACAAGTGCCGATAGTAGCGCCGGAATCAGAACAAAACTGACCTTCCTCACAATCTTCATCACTATCACAAGCTATAGAAGAAATTGAACAAGTATATGGCTCTTCGGAAAATTCTTCATTTAAATAATTATTGAATTCCCAACGCGAAACTATTTGCCCTAAAATATCTACAGTCTTTTCTGATGGCTCTTGACTATAAGAAATTACATAAATATTGGTATAAATATTATTATCCGAAACATTGGCCGCATTTACATAAACAGTTCTTCCATCTCTTATCGCTTCATAACCATCAACTACTAGAGATTGAGGAGAACCAAAAAATCCCTGTTTTTTATACCAAGTAGAAATACTGTAGTGATTTGGGTTGGGAATAATTTTAACCGCAATAGCGTCTGTTTGGTCAGAGATTACTTCATTGTTTTGTGCTTCAACGTTAAACAGAAAAATAAACAAAAGCAATATAAGTGAAGTTAAAATTGTTTTTTTTATCAGTTTTAATTTTGGATTATTCATAAATAATTATACTAATTATTCGCTATCAAAAGAAAAAATAATCTCTTGAGATTTAGCGCTTTCGTTATTATATTTATCAAAAGCGGTTAAACTTAAATAGTTATCTGAAGACGAAAATTCTTCTTTTGGAATTAATAAACTATTTAAAGGTTGGTCGCCACTTTTATAATTAGTATCAAATGATTTACCGTATAGAGCAGACCTTGTTCCCATATATAATCTATAGAAATAAGTATCATCTTCATTTTCGGTCCAAGATATTTTAACTTGCTCATTTTCTTCACTTACTTCTAAGTTTTGTGGGCTTTGTGGGGCTGTTTTATCTGTTGGCATAACCACCCTCTCATTTACTGCTTGACTTTCTGCTCCATTCTCAGAAATAACCCCTATTCTAAAAGAATAATTTTTATCATTTTCTAAGCCGGAAACAATTACCGAGCAACTATATTTATTATCCGACAAATCACAAGCATTTAAAGCAACTTCTTTAGCTGATACTTTATTATCGCCAGATTTAATATAATAAATTTTATAAGAAGCAACTTGACTGGAATCAGACTGCCAATCAATTCTTATCTGTCCTCCAGTTTCCATGTCAGATATACTTGTTATTTCCCCCGAAGATGGTAATGACTCTCTAAAGAAATATGATTCTTTTAGAACACTCCATATACAAATACCGTCTAGAAATCCATCACCATTTACATCTGATCCACAAGGTTGATTAACCGAACCACAATCAATGGAACCATCTGAACTACATACTAAATTATTATTTTGACCTATAATAACTGGACTATTTAGAATAGCTGGCAAATCGTCATAAGAACCATCCTTTCCTAAATCACGACAATAATAGAAACTATAATTAAAATCATTACAATTACCATCACCAACTGAACAATTATCATCAGAATCCATCCAAGGAGACCAAATACCACTTATATCCTTTTCTGGCCATGGATTATTACAAACAAAAACATAAATGTTTCCAATATCTGAAAAACCATCTCCTTTTAAATAAGTATTACAACAATTTTCACTACAAAGAGAATCACTACAAACACAAGTAGCGCTAGAATCACAGCTAGAATTTTCTGAATTGAAATTATCCATATTGATACTTGCTTGGATTTTGGTTTTTCCATCAGTAATACCTTCTTTTGCGCTAACAAAATATTGATTTTCTGGCATATTTTCTAGTTTCTTTCCACTAGCAATTTCTTCATTGTTTATAGCAAAATTATAGGTCCAAAAATAAGCACTAACTGGTCTTATTATTTGATTATCACTATAAGCATTTAAAGTCCAGACTTTATCTTTATCGGGCTTACTATCAAAAGTATTGTTTCCATAAACATCACTTTCATTTGATTCCAATTCGTTGTCAGTAGTATTAAATAAGTAACTTGATGGTTCAATTTTTACACTATCTATTAAACATATTCCGGAAGTTTCTTGGTCAGATATAGTAGAAAATTTTATTATATGTGAATTTTTATAACTAACTTCATTAAACTTAATACCTTCACCTTCCTTATAATCATCTCCATCAAGGTATCCATAACCATTAAAACCAATACCATTTAAACTTAAAATTCCAGTATTACTATTTAAATCCTCATCTCCTTTAACTACTAAATAATAGTTAGTTGAAGCTTCAAGCAAAGAATCAGAATTAAATACAACCGTGCTAGCATTCTCAGTGTTTTGCAAGCTTGTTTTACCAGGAACAAGACAATATAAATTATCTTCACTTGGCATACTTGCAAAAACTCTTTGACTAAATGAAGGAGAAATTATTGAAGCAATTTTCTTATATGTATTTTTAAAGAAATAAGAAATTTTTGTTAATAAATTTGGTTCTTTATTTAAAGCATTATCAATTGAATTAGCTTTAGCAATAAATGTACCAAGTGGACATGGTTCACTACTATTTATTTTTTCTTCAATTAATATAACATTATTAATTAATTTTGTACCATCCATTAATTGATTAAATTCAACTCTTAAACTTGCATTGCGACATACATTATCATCTAAATGTTCTGGCATGGTTGAAACTACTTCCGGTCGAGCATTGCAACAAGTATCCAGTCCGCAACCAATATTTTTTATTGATCCACACTGATCATCAGAACTACAACCACAGCACAAACCTCTTGCTTCACCACTACATTTTCCCTGGTTAGCTACACAAGATAAATTTTCGTTAACTAATTGACAAGAGTCAACCGCTCCTGGATTTACTACCGGTTGACAACAACAGGTACCACAATCATTTATACCAGTTGAACCAAGGCTTCCTTCTTCGGTCATACAAGAAAATCCATCAGCTGTACATAAGCTTGTGTCACAGGTGGTTTCACTTCTTTCTTTCGACCCCCTAAAACACATGAGACCCATTCCAGAAGCTGGATTCTGACAAGAAGAAAAACAATCATCTAAAGAATCATAAGCGCCAGATAATAATGGAGTATTTGCGGCACAAGAATTTCCTTCTTCGGAACAATTATAATATGCACAATAACCATCATTTTCTGAATCATTATTAATTTTTGTACTTAAACTACAAGAATTACTATTACTATCAAAACAACAACGTCCACTTGCTTGATTAACACAATCATCAAAATTTTCAATACCTGAACAAGGATCAATATCTGAACATTCACTTATACATTTATTTGTATCTAAAAATGAACCAAACTTAAATGGGGTACTGGTAGCACAAGTATTTTCCGTTTCAGAACAATTAAAGTAGGCACAATAACCATAATCTTCACTTTCTTCATCATCAGTAATTATATTACCAGCTCCTCCACGACAGATATCGTCAGAGGTATCAGCGGTTCCATTTGAATCTAGACAGCAAACATCAGCATGTTCAACACAAGCGCTTGGACTTAGGCTCGAACAATCAGTACAAAATCCTGATGGAGCACTACTATTTACTTCACAATATTGACCACTATGACCAGTGCAATTACAAGCAGCATCTCTTATTTCTGTTGAACTTCCGGCCGTGGCACAACCACTACATACGCCGTAACCACTTCCATTATCTGTAATATCGCTTCCACAAGTACCGGCACATTCTAACTGAGCAACTTCGCCAGACTCTGTTAGAAAGCTACAACAATCTCTTTCACTTTGACCAATTGTACAACAACAATCACAACTACCATCACTAATTGAAACACAGCGACCATTTGATAAACCATTTTCTGATTCACAAACCGCATCATCAGGACAAAGCTCAGAAGAAATACAGCGTTCATAACCATTAACCAATTGACAATTTAATCCAAACTGACAATTTAAACACTGAGAATTTAGATCATAACAAGTATCACCCAAACCTTTTATATATCCTTCGGGACAAGTAGTCTTAACATTTACCTCCCAATTTCCATTAGCATTACATTTTGCTGTTGTTGAAATTAACTCACCATTAAAATCATACTCAATTTCTTTTTCTAAATTACAATTATTATTCAATTCTCCATCTAGAATTTGAACACACTTATCAATATTTTCATTATATATACAATTATTTTCACCTACTCGACAACCAATAACTGAAGAACAATCATAACTACAATCTCCTCCGTAAATTTTTTCTCCTCCTAAATACGGTGAACACATACCTGGTACATTTGGGCAAGAACTCTCAATATTACAGAATCCAAATGTTCTAGATAATCCAGCACAACTATCAGCTTCTATTTCTGGCTCCGAAAAAGAAGTGCTAAAGTTCCATTCATAGACAGAACTTGGAATATCAACATAACAGTTTGCAAAACTATCAACACATGAACCTTCTTTAAATGTTCCATTAGGACAACAAACTTGTTGACCACAATCAGAATTACTTACACATTTACCTACAGAAAAGTTTAATTCATTCCCGTAACTACTGTTTTTAATAACCCTAACTGGTCCAGTGATAGAACCACTTGGTACTTCGGTTTTAAGGAAATCAGCTCGACCATCTTTTTCAACTATACTTATTTTATTTTCGGAAGATCCGTTAAATTTAACAGAGACTTCAGAGCCATCTTTTCCAAAATATTCACCCCAAATAGATACTTCTGTATTAATCGACCCTCGTAAAGGATCAATTTTACACATACTAGTTTTTAATTCTAAATTTTTATCAAATTCAAAAGCATTAGGATTTAAGTCTTCGCTACTAATACTTTTATCACCAAGGTCAACTCTTATTGTATAATCACCATCTTCAAGTCCTGCCGGTACCTTAACAGTGATTTGATTATCTCTCCAAACTGAATTTAAACAAACTTCTGGAAAATCATAAGATGCTTCCGTTTCCCCAAAATATATTTTATTATCAGCTTTTCTATTTCCAAAACCTGATCCATATATAGTTACATACTGTCCACTATTACCAGATATTGGAGAGAAAGATGAAATAAAAGCACCTTCATTTTCCTCTCTTTCTTTTATAAATGTTAAATAATTACTATTTTCAGTGTTTCCACTAATTGTTGCTCTAACAAAACTACCTGATTGACCAGCTTTAATATTCGGAGTTACAGAAACACCAGAAAGACCTCTTTGATCGTTAAATTCCGAAACTAAGGCCTTAACATTACTAGTATAATTTCCAAAATAAGCATCGCCTTGATATAGGTTGATACCTGAATAAGAAACTTCACTACTTAATTTACCTCTGACCGGATCAATTTCACACAAACCCGGTCTAATTATATTATTAGATCTAAAATCAGGTATAACTGGACCATATTCATCATTAGTACTATCACTTTTTCCCTCTGAACTTTCAACTCTTATTGGACCTGTTCCTGCTCCTTCAGGGATAGCAATAATTATCTGATCATTTCTCCAAAAACTTATACATTCAGGATTTATAACGTCAGGAGAAACACCCTCTTTTTCACTACCACTACCAACAAAAACTACTCTACTTAAATCAGGATCAAAATTTCCAAAATTTTTACCACTAATAGTTAAAAAGTTATTAGCTGCACCATTAGGTGCATTCATATTACAAGTATCAGTACAATTATCATCACTTTGACAACTTTTATTATGTTCATTTTGACAGAATCCACCAACAGGAGTTATGCCAGTAATTACAGGAGAACCTTCGCAAACACAGGACTCTGGGTTACAAGTTAAATATTGTCCACACAAACTATCATCAGCTTGGCAAACAGCTTCATTATTACTTAAATTACAAGAATCTCCAGCTTGACCCAAGGGAATACACAAACATTCATCATTACAATAACTACCTTCAGCACATATTTGTTGTACAGCCTGACACCCAGCTAAAAAACCACTACCATCGCAGGTTTCTGGTTCATAACTACCAGGGCCAGAACAGTCTGAACCAATACATGGCCCCCAAGAACCATTTTCAAAAACCATATATCCTCCACAGCCACAAGACTCTATATCACCACTATCATAACCCCAATTTTCTCCTCCAGATGTAGTATTACTTATTGTTTTTATAAGCCAAGAAGCAAGTCCCCAAGATGAAAGAATGATTACTAAACCAATAACTCCAGCAATCAATGTTTTTTTTGCTTTAGCAATTTTTTCCTCATTACCTCCTGATGTCATCCAAAGAAATCCAGCATAAAGAATAATCAGCAAAGCAATTATTCCTAAAAATCCCAGCGAAATATTAATTATTCTAGTAGCTAAGCTTCTAGGATCAGTATTTGTTTCTCCGAGTCTATCATCTAGTTCTCCTCCAACCTCATCTACGCCATATTGAGCTAGTACAAAACGAAAAGATGCTATTCCTAAAACTATTAGAAATATTGCTAAATATTTAAATATTTTATTTTTCTTTATCATTTTTTTATTATTAAAATGATTATTATTAATTAATCAAACAATTACCTGAACCATCAAGTTCAATTACATTTTCACCAAAACAACATGATGCATCAGCACTTGGACAAGCTGGTCCAATAGCTGGTTTATAACAATTTTGATATATATCTCTTACACCAGATCCAAGTTGTGCATAAAAAGTCATTGATTCAGGAAGGGGCGTATGTTTAATACTGGCAATAGTAATATCCGGTTGACCATCCATTGGCTCCAAATCAATATTTTCACTTTTTATCCAAAAACCAAAAGAAGCAGGAGTTAAACTTTTTAAATTTACATATTTATGATTAAACGCTTTATTGCCACTTATAATTTCAACATCGCCACTCTTTAAGGTATTATTAAGCATTAAGGTATTAAACTTTACGTCAATATTTTCTCCCGGAACAACTCCTTCTGAACCCTGTCCAGGAGTAACTGAAATTATTCTTGGGGGAGTTAATTTAATATCATTTGATATAAAGAAAGACCAAGAATAATTGTCACCATTTTCAATACTTGAACTATTTTCATTAAAGAAAGATATTGGCCCTTTAGCAAATCCGTTTCTATTTCCATCAAGAGAATTTAAAGCTGTATCAACTAGACCATCCAAATTACTTAAATTAGCTAAAGGATAATTATTTCCATCAGAATCCTGGCAAGTATTATATGAAAGTTCACTATTTGTACAGGTAGAATATGGACTAAAAGAAGCACAGCTATTATTGTTACTACAATTTTTTAGATTAGCAGCTCTTATCTCAACTTTTAAATGACTATTAGCTGGTAAACAATATATTTTTTCTCCGCAACCATTTATTCCACACTCATTATCAGAAATAAACTCTACCGTTTTATAATCACTTGAAATAGAGTAAGAACCATTTACATAATCTCCAACACACACAGAATTATCACAATTATATGAAAGGCAATCAGAATTAGCATTACATTGAGAATCAGATTGAACTGCATTTGGATTAAAGTTAATCAATCTAATTGTCTGTGACACCTCCTCAGCTGACCCAGAAACAGTAATTGGGTTAATTTCTTCATTAAAATTAATTTGAATAGCTGAGTTTCTTGGTTTATCTTCTCTATCTTTAATTTCATTAGTACTTTCACTATTTATACCTCCGGTAAACGGAGTAATTCTTAAAGCATTACTATCCTTAAACTCTAAAGCTAAATTATTTCCAGCTTCACCAGCTACCTTAGCCTTTAAATTAATAGTTTTAGCGTTTTCTGAATCTAGAATTTCAATGTCTGAATTTCCACTAATAACCGCTTTAATATTAAATGCTTGTTCTTCTAGTTGACTATTGTTTTGTGAATCACAATTTTCAATAACTTTTATATTATTATTTACATTTGAATCAGAAAAGGTATAGACATCTGAATTAACTCTTAAAGAATCAGCTAATTTTTCTGTTTGAATTTCTATTTCCCAAAAACTTCCCTCTTCATAGCTATCAACTTTTAAAGTTAAATCGAAATCAGGGAAATAAATTTCATTATTTTGAAATTGACTAAGTCCTAAAAGAGCACCGTTTTGCGCATTAAATAACTGAGCCCTATCACTACTTCCAGCTGCAACTGAAACATTAAACTTACTAATTGGCCCACTATAATCTCCAATAGTTGCTTCGTTATCTTGACCACTAACAGATATAACCTTAGCTGGACTATATTTTTGTGGACAAGCAATAACTTCTATTTTAGATGTTGCTGCTACAGCAGGTACATCCTCTCCTATATAATCAGCTTCATTATCAGTAGGTGGAAAAATACCTCCTGATATAATTTGTGGAGGAGTTAAATCTAAAATATTTGAAACAGTAAACTTAATTTCTAAATAATCATTACTGCAACCTCTAAAAATAGAGTTACCATCCGCTTTTTTTATCTTATTAGTAAAATTAACAGTATAAGGTGTATGACCATCACTTGAACCTAAATAATTTACCGGACTTAGTACTAAAGTTTTTTTATTAGAAGTAACTGAAACAATAACATCATAAACATTAGTATTGTTTTCATTTGGGCAAGTTCCGCCAATACAAGCATCACCCATTTCTGTTTTATAAATCTTAATTACTTCTGGATTCAACTTAGAACATGTTTCATTATTACACTGGCAAGAATCACCAGTGTCATTAATACAAACTGAATTTAAATCTAGTTCTTCTTTAAATGTAATCATGATTGAAGTATTTCTAGGAACATTTCTTTGTTGATTTTCAGGATAAGTACTTTGTACAGAACAAACTCCAATTGCTCCTGCTCCTGAGTTATAAAAACCACTTGGTGAAACATTATAAACATTATTTCCTCCAATTCCACCTTGAGAAGTAATCCCACTTATTTTATTTATCAAATAAGCGGTTATTGTCCAAGCAGATAAAATTATTACTAAACCGATTACTGCATTTATTAGAATTTTTTTAGCTTTAGAAATCTTTTCTTCATTGCCACCTGAGGTCATCCAGAGAAAACCAGCATATAATATAATTACAACCGCTATTACACCTAGAAAAGTTAAACCTATTTGAATAAATCTAACTACGGTAATTCTAATATCTCTATCTTCACCTAAACGACCATCGAGTTCATCGCCTACTTGATCAACTCCATACTCATCAGTGTTTTGTGCTTGAACTAATGATATGTTAGCTATAGAAAATAAAGCTAAAATACCAAAAGCCAAAACCAAAAATTTTATTTTTCTTTTCATTGGAAAAAAATTAAAATATTTATATTTTCTTATTTACATGTTATAATTCCATTACTTAAATAATAGCACAAAGAGATAAAAAATAAAAATAGTTTAAGATGACAATAGACAGAATAATAAACAAATTTAAAGAAAGTCACCCCGAAGAAGATTCTTCTGTTTTACTTCGTGCTTACGAGTACGCAAAAGAGGCACATGAAGGTCAATTAAGAAAAAGTGGGGACCCTTATATTAACCACCCTCTTCACACTGCTTATCTTTTAACAGAAATCAAAGCTGATCTTCCAACGGTAATTGCTGGTCTTTTACACGATGTTCCTGAAGATACATATAGAACTATTGAAGATATTGAAAAAGAATTTGGACCAGAGATTGCTAATTTAGTTAAAGGAATTACTAAGTTGGGAAAAATTAAATATAGAGGTATTGAAAGATATAAAGAAAATTTAAAGAAAATGTTTTTGGCAATGACAAATGACTTAAGAATTATTTTTATCAAATTTTGTGATCGTTTAAATAATTTAAAAACAATTGATAAT
>CAZMJW010000005.1:4053-13476 GCA_964566915.1 uncultured Gammaproteobacteria bacterium | reverse complement strand
CACAGCTCCGATTACCTGTTTAATTCGACCTGTTATTTTCTGATTTTCCATACTTTTATTATTTATTCTTTTTTATTATGAATTAAGAGTAGCTGCTCCCGCTGAAATTTCGGCTATTTCAGCAGTAATAGCTGCTTGTCTTGCTTTATTGTAATATAACGTTAACTCATCTACTAAATCATTTGCGGCATTTGTTGCTTGATGCATAGCAGCCATTCTAGCACTATGTTCAGAAGCATTTGATTCAAGCAGTGCTTGAAATAATTGAACCTCAATTAATCTTGGTAGAATTGAATCTAAAACTTCTTTTTCACTTGGTTCATATTTAAATAAATGACCTCCCATCATATGTTTTTCTTCCTTGGCTTCAATAAACTCTTTATTGGTTTTTAGTTTTTCACTTTTTCCCACTGCTCCTAAATATTCGTCTTCCGCTTCAAGATCAATTGGTAATATTTGTCTAATTCTGGATACTTGACTAGCCGGACTAATAAAATCAGTATATGCTAAGAAAATATTATCATATTTTTCAGACTTGTAATCATCAATAATTTGCTTGGAAATAGCTTGAATATCTACAATTTTAGGATTAGTATCAGGTTTTTCATATTCAGCTACAATATTATATCCATAACGTTTTGATACGCTTTGTCCTTTTTTTCCGATAATAATAAACTCGCTATCAGCTTCATACTTTTTTATTGATTTTATTGCTTTTGATATAATGGCTGAGTTAAAACCACCACATAAACCACGATTAGAAGAAATTAGAATAATTAATTCTTTTTTATTTTTATTTCTTTTTTCTATTAAGGGATGGTTTAATGATCCTTGTTTTTTTAAAGAATTAGCTATATTTAACAAAGTCTCCCAAGCTAAATTAGCATAGGTTCTTGTTTTAAGCACAGCTTCAATACTTCGTCTCATTTTAGCCGCTGCTACCATTTCCATTGCCTTAGTAATCTTTTTAGTATTAGTAATGGATTTTATTCTTTTTTTTATTTCTTTTGAGTTTGTCATGTTTTAAAATAGATATTTTTAACTATTTTTTACCATATGAAAAAGCTTGTTTACAACCAGTGATTGTTTTTTCTAATTCTACTTGGTCATTTTCTTCAATTTGTCCACTTTCTTTTATTCTGTCTAAAAGTTCTTTAGAATTATTTCTTGCATATTCAAGTAAATCCTTTTCAAAACTTAAAATCTTTTCTACTTCAATATCATCCATAAAACCATTAGATATTGCAAAATATATTAACACCTGTTCTTCAACTTTAATTGGTGAATATTGATCTTGTTTAAATATTTCAAACAATCTTTTTCCTCTTTCTAATTTTTTCTTTGTTTCTTCATCAAGATCTGAACCAAATTGAGCAAAAGCGGCCAATTCACGATATTGTGCTGCTTCTAATTTAATTTTTCCAGCCACTTTCTTCATCGCTTTAATCTGAGCAGAAGATCCAACACGAGAAACTGAAATTCCTACATTAACTGCTGGACGATTTCCTTGATAAAAAAGATCAGGCTCTAAATATATTTGTCCATCAGTAATAGAAATAACATTAGTTGGAATATATGCTGAAACATCTCCAGCTTGAGTTTCAATTATTGGTAATGATGTAATTGATCCACCACCATAATTTTTATTCAACTTACATGATCTTTCAAGAAGACGAGAATGAAGATAAAAAACATCCCCTGGATAAGCTTCTCTTCCTGGTGGTCTTTTTAATAATAATGATATTTCTCTATAACTAACAGCATGTTTTGATAAATCATCATAAACAATTAATACATCTTCTCCTTTGTCAGCAAAATATTCGGCTATAGCTGTTCCAGAGTATGGAGAAATATATAACATCGAAGCAGGGTCAGAAGCACCAGCTAAAACAACTGTTGTATACTTCATTGCCCCTTCTTCTTCAAGTTTAGCTACAATATTAGCAACCTTTGATTCCTTTTGACCAATAGCAACATAAATACATTTCATGTTTTGGTCTTTTTGATTAATAATTGTATCAATCGCAATAGCAGTTTTACCAATTTGGCGATCACCAATGATAAGTTCACGTTGACCACGTCCAATTGGAATCATAGCGTCAACAGCTTTAATACCTGTTTGAACAGGCTGTTTTACGGACTCACGAGTAATAACACCTGGAGCAATCTTTTCAATAGGATAATATTTTTCTGCTTTAATATCCCCTTTCATGTCTAATGGTTTACCAAGTGGATCCACAACACGTCCAATTAAATTTTCTCCAACCGGTACTTCTAAAATTCTTTTAGTAGCAATTACTTCATCACCTTCTTTAATTTTTAGAGAATCACCTAAAATTATTGCTCCTACACTACCTTCATTTAAATTTAAAACCACTCCATAAACAGAGCCGTTCTTACTTTTAAATTCAAGCATCTCTGACATCATAACGTCAGACAATCCAGATATAACTGCAATACCGTCACCTACCTCGACCACTTTTCCAAAAAGTTCTTCTTGGTTTTTTGATTTCAGGTTAGCAATTTTGCCCTTTAATTCTTCGACGATATGATCTTTCGTTTTAATTGGCATATTTTTAATTCTTACTTATTATCAATTAATTATTATTTTGAAAACTCTTCTTGTAATCTTTTAATTCTACTTAATATACTACTATCAAGTATTTTATCACCATATTTAACGATCACACCTCCTATTATTTTTTTATCAACTACTTTTTTAATATCTACATCTTTAACTTTTGCTAAATCCTTAATTTTGGAAATTAAATAGTCTTCTGTTTTATCGTTTAGTTTATGAGCGCTACTTATTTCGGCTTTAATAACACTTTTATTTTTATTCCAAACTTCTGAAAAATCAGCCAATATTCTATTTATTAAATGAAGGTCATTATTGTGATACAAAACATCAACAAAATTAGAAATAATATTATCCCTTTGTTCTGCCTTAGATTCTTCGTATGATTCAAATAAAGCTTGAGCGTATTGTTTGGTTTTAATTTTCATATTAATTAAAAATTCTTAATCATCTTCTCAATTAATTGCTTATCTTTATTTTCATCTATTTTTTCTTCTAATATTTTTTCTAAAGCACTAGCTATTAATGAGGCAGCGTCCTTTTTAACTTCATTAAAAGCTTGTTGTCTATAAGCAGCAATTTTTTGTTTTTCATCCTCTATTACTACTTTTAAATCTTGTTTTGCTTTTAAAACTATTTCTTGATAACGAACACCAGCCTTATCTTTCGCTTCTTCAATTAACTGATTAGCTTGTTTTTTTGCCTCAGAGATAATACTTTCTTTTTCTAAATCTGCTTCTTCTAGTCTTTTTTTAGATTTTTCACTATCTTCAAGTCCTTGTCTAATTTTTTCTCTTCTCTCTTCCAATATTTTAAAGACAGGCTTATAGGCAAATTTCCATAAAACAAAAACTAAGACCGCAAAGTTTATAAACTGAGCAATTAATATGCGGACATCTAATCCAAGAGCTTCTATTAAACTATTCATAAATGTTTAAATTAAAAAACAAATTAATTTGTCTCTTAAAAAAGAGACAAACTGGATTGTCCTCTAACCAAATAAAATGATCAAAGCAACTACTAAAGCGTAGATAGCTGTAGATTCAGTAATAGCCATAGAAACAAACATCAACGGTGTAATCTTTCCACTAGCTTCTGGATTTCTACCGATTGATTCTAAAGCTTTTGAGGCTGCAATACCTTCACCAATACCAGGGCCAATCGCCCCAAGTCCGACTGCGATGCCGGCTGCAATGTATTTTGCGGATTCAATGTCCATACTTTTTAAATTAATTAATTAATTATTTATATAAAACTAAACACTAACACTAATTTTTTCTTTATTATTCTTATTCAATTTTTCTTCAGGAATTTCAGAGGCCATAGAAATAAAGACTAGTGTTAATACTGAAAAAACAAAAGCCTGAACTACAGCGGTTAATAAACCAAGAAATGAAAAAGGCAAAGGAACAAAGAAGGGCATCAAAAACAACATTACTGCACCTAACACTTCTCCAGCAAATATATTTCCAAACAAACGAAATGATAATGAAACAATTTTAGCAACTTCACCAATTAAATCCATTATTCCTAAAAAAAACTTTAAAGGACTACTAGGATTGATAAACTTTTTTAAATATAAAAATGGACCACTAACAACAATAGTAATTATCTGTACGGTTACCACTGTGATAATAGTCATTACTAAAACTAAACCGTAATCTGCCATTATTGATCTAAATAAAGGCACCATTCCTTCTCCGTTGTATATTGAGATAGCTGATTGACCAGGAATATAAGGAATTAAATTACAAATTAATACAAAAAAGAACATAGTGGCTACAAGTGGAAATACTCTTTCCGCTTTTTTTCCTTTACCAATAATTGATTCAGTAAAATCATAGGCACCGGAAATAGCCATTTCAGTAAAATTTTGCATTTTTCCAGGCATCATTTTGATATTTTTCTTTAGCAAAATAGCTCCAACAATAAAAATCAACCATAGAATGGTAAACCAAAAAAATGTATTTGAAACCGGAAAGGAGCCAATATAAAAAAGCACCTCCGGTGCTAAAGAAATGTTTAATCCCATACACCAATAATTTTGAAAGCAAAATAGCAGAGTTTAGTTATTTTTCAATTTATCTTTATCTGCTAAAACCTCTTGACGGTATTTATCCATCATTTGGTTAATTTTTTTTATTTTTTTGAAAAGAAGAATATTGGTAACCACAAAAGCAATAAGAACACTGGCTAACAAAATCCAAGGCTTTGTTCCAAATAATTTATCAAGAAAAAAGCCGGTTCCGCCAATCACAATTAAAGGTCCAAAAATTGAACCAAGACTATAACTAGCGCTAGCTAAGAATATTTCTCTTAGAGTTTTCTTATCCATATTTTAATATTTATTTCTCAGCCATTGCCATTTTAAAACTAAAGACTTAAAAAGTCAATATATATTAAAATTTTAATATTTATCTATCTTGTATTTTTTTATTTCTTCCTTAATTAAAAAATAATACTTCTATTTTTAAAGTTTTTCTTATTGATTTAAATTTTTTATAAGAAAGCAATGAATTTAAATCTTAGTCTATTATTTATAATTTATATTTTTGTCTATAAAAGAATATGGCTCTTTTCATAAATTATTGTACATTTATACTATACACATATATATAGTATAAATGAACATCTATAAAATGCTAATTATAAAATATTCCTTAATATTAAATAAAAAACTCTTTTAAAGAGTTTTAGTATGTTATATAATTATTTATTATTTATATTTACTATAAATCGAATAATTTTTTAGCATTGTTATAAGTAGTTTCAGCTACCTTCTCTATTTAAAAATTTATTAAGTATACACATGATTATGACCACCTAAATCAAGAAATATTACCAACACATAGTTATCAAATTCTTCAAAAATTATACGTAAATTTGGATTCACTGATATAGCATTTTTACCAAGTAATTTCCCTTTTAAATTGTGGTTTTTTAATTTTTTATCTTTAGGATTATTTATGAAAATATTAATTATATCTAAAACATCTCTTTTCTTTTTATCTGAAAGTTTATCAAACTGCTTTTTAAAATTTTTATGATACTTTATTTTCATTTAGATTTTAAATAATCAATAGCCTCCTTTTTATTTAAAGAATGTGAAACATTTTTTCCTTTCTTTGCCTCATTACTAGCTTTTAAAATAGCATCTTCTTCTTCTATTGTTAACTCATTTTCAGTTAATAATAAAAAAGGTAAGCCCTTTTTAATTTTAGTTTGTCTTAAAAAAAGCTTTATAGCAGAACTCATATCTAAACCAAGTTTATCCAAAATCTTTTTAACTTCCTCTTTTTCTTTTTTATCAATTCTTATTTGAATATTACTCATATTGTTAACATTTATTTTTAAGTTAATACATGCTAATAATAGTATATATTAATGTAATTACATTGTCAATACAAGTCTTTTATTACAATTACTTAAAAAAATAATGTTTTATATTTCTATACTTTATATTATATAAGAATATCGTTAAATATTTCATAAAATAAATATTAAACGAATATTTAATTTTTTAAATTACTTATAACTATATTAATATTTTAAATTCTTTATTAAGTTAATAAAAAACTCTGTATTAACAGAGTTTTAGTATTTTATATAATATTTATTATTTGTGTTTATTACAAATCGAATAGTTTTTTAGCATTATTATAAGTAGTTTCAGCTACCTTCTCTATCTTAATGTTTTTAATATCCGCCATTCTTTTGGCAACATATTGAACAAGTAAAGGTTCATTTCTCCTACCTCTATATGGTTCAGGTGTCATAAAAGGGGTATCAGTTTCAATCATTATTTTATCAAAAGGAACTTTTCTAATTAAATCATCCCATTGTTTTGAAAAGGTAATTAGTCCGGTAAAAGAAATTAATAATCCTAACCTAAAATATTTCCAAGCCAAATCCTCATCTCCAGAGAAGCAATGAATTACTCCCCAATTTTTACCGGCAATAAATAAATGGGGATTATCTTTTTTAAATTCAAAAAGTATTCTATATAAATCATCATGAGCTTGTCGACAATGAATTATCACGGGTAAATCTAAAGTTCTAGCTAATATTAATTGACTAATAAAAACTTCTTGTTGTTGTTTTTTTATTTTAGCAACATCTTTTTTGGTATCAATATGATAATAATCAAGACCAATTTCACCTATCGCCACTACTTTATCGGAGTTAGCTAATTTTTCATAACTTCCGTAATCAAAATATTCACCTTCACTTACAAACACTTCCGGTAAATCACCATTTAATTCTTCTTTGTATTCTATATTTGTCGGGTGTAGACCAACAGCACAATAAACACCACTTTCATATTTATTAGCTAAACTTAAAGCTTTATTTGAACTTTTAACATCAGAGCCAACAATAATCATTGAAGTATCATTGTCCAAAGCCCGACGAATAACTTCATCAGCATCCTCTTTAAAGTCTTTAAAATTTACATGACAATGTGTATCAATAAACATATATTAAATATCTAATTCTTCTAATAATTTTTTCTTTGATCTATTTAAACCCTTAGGGATTAAAACTTTTATTTTTACAAAATGATCACCATGACCAATTCCTCTTAATAAAACAGCTCCCTTGCCTTTAATTTTAAAAGTTGTGCCGGACTGAGTTCCTTCAGGTATTTTTAGTTTTACATCACCATGAATAGTTTTTACCTCAATCTTATCTCCAAGTATTGCCTGCGATATTGAAATACTTTGTTGTGAATAAATATCTGAACCTTCTCTTTTAAAATCTCTATGTTCTTTAACTTTTATTCTTAAATATAAATCACCACTTGGAGCACCCTTTTCTCCTGCTTCTCCTTGTGAAGCTAAACGAATAGATTCTCCATTATTAATTCCTCCGGGTATTTTAACTTTTAATCTAACATTTTCTCGACTTATTCCTGATCCAAGACATTTTGAACATTTATTTGAATATACTTGTCCTCTTCCTTCACATTCTGGACAAGTACTCTGTGTTTGAATGTTTCCTAAAATCGTTCTCTGAATCTTAGAAATTCTTCCAGATCCACCACAAGTTGAACAAGTCTGGAGATCTGCGCCAACAGCTCCACCGGTTCCTTCACAACTTGAACATTTTACATTTTTAGTAAAAGATATTTCTTTCTCTGTACCAAAAGCAGCTTCTTCAAAATCAATTACTATACCCATCTCTAAATCATTTCCACGTGATTGCTTTTGTCGACGAGAACCGCCAAAAATATCACCAAAGCCACCACCAAAAATATCCCCTAAATCATCCATGTCTATACCGCCAAATCCTTGATTAAAACCTGAAAAACCGCCATATCCTTGACCACCACCAGCTTGACCGTTTTGAAAAGCGGAACCAAATTGATCATATTGTTTTCTTTTTTGATCATTGCCTAAAACTTGATAGGCTTCATTTATTTCTTTAAACTTTGCTTCATCGCCACCTTTATCAGGATGAAATTCGTGAGCTTTTTTTCTAAAGGCTGTTTTAATTTCAGCCTGAGATGCATCTTTTGCAACACCTAATATATTGTAATAATCTTTGGACATAATATTTATTAAATCTTTAACAAACCACCCCTAATATAGTGATTAGAGGTGATCTATAAGGATTTAAATTATTTATTTTCTTCAACTTCACCTTCAACTACTTCATCTTCTTCTTTCTTTTCCTCATCTTTATTTTCAGCCTTCTCTTTAGTGCCTGTTTTTTCTCCTTCTTTAGCTTTTTCTCCTGATTGTTCTGCTTGTTGATACATAGCAGCCCCAATCTTTTGCGCAATAGTATTTAATTCTTCCATGATTTTTTTCATATCTTCCACATTTCCACCCTCTTTAGCCTTTTTCAAACTTTCAGTTTTTTCTTCCATTTCTTTTTTCTCTTCAGGTTTCATTTTATCACCACTTTCTTTTAACATTTTTTCCATAGTAAAGACAACGGAATCAGCTTGATTTTTAATTTCTACTTCTTCTTTTCTTTTCTTATCTTCATCAGCATGCATTTCAGCTTCAGATTTCATTTTTTCAATTTCTTCTTTTGATAAACCAGAAGAAGCAGTAATAGTAATTTTTTGTTGTTTATTAGTTGCCTTATCAGTAGCTGATACATTCAAAATACCATTAGCATCAAGGTCAAATTTAACTTCAATCTGAGGAACTCCTCTTGGAGCTGATGGAATACCATCTAAAGTAAAATGACCCAAACTTTTATTATCAGCTGCCATCGGTCTTTCTCCTTGAACCACATGAATTTCAACTGCAGTTTGACCATCAGCAGCAGTTGAGAAAACCTGAGATTTTGAAGTTGGAATGGTGGTATTTCTTTCAATCAGTGGGGTAGAAACACCTCCCAATGTTTCAATTCCCAGTGTTAATGGTGTTACATCAAGAAGAAGAACATCTTTAACATCACCTTGTAGTACACCAGCTTGAACAGCTGCTCCCATAGCTACTACTTCATCAGGATTTACAGTTAAATTTGGCTCTTTACCAAAAAATTCTTTAACTTTTTGTTTAACAAGTGGCATTCTAGTCATACCGCCAACCAAAATTACTTCTTCAATATCATTAACAGAAAAACCAGCATCTTCTAAAGATTTTTTACATGGCTCCATTGTTTTATCAACCAAATCACCAACTAATGATTCAAGTTTTGATCTATTTAGTTTCATTACCAAATGTTTTGGGCCATTAGCATCTGTAGTGATAAAAGGTTGATTAATTTCAGTTTCTTGTGAAGTTGATAATTCAATTTTAGCTTTTTCAGCTGATTCTTTTATTCTTTGAAGAGCTAAAGGATCTTTAGATAAATCAATTCCTTGTTCACGTTTAAATTCATCAATAATC
>CAZMJW010000005.1:851-4043 GCA_964566915.1 uncultured Gammaproteobacteria bacterium | reverse complement strand
GTCTTCGGAAATATCTAAAACAGAAACATCGAAAGTTCCTCCACCTAAATCATAAACAACTACTTGTTGTCCAACTTTTTTATCAAATCCATAAGCTAAAGCTGCTGCTGTTGGCTCATTAATAATTCTTTTAACCTCAAGACCGGCAATAGTTCCTGCATCTTTAGTAGCTTGTCTTTGTGAATCATTAAAATAAGCTGGAACAGTAATAATAGCTTCAGTTATTTTTTCGCCAATTTTTTCTTCAGCATCTGCTTTTAGTTTAGAAAGAATCATGGCTGAAATTTCTTGAGCAGTATATTCTTTATCTCCCATAACCACTTTTACGCCATCACCAGCTTGTTTAATTTTGAAAGGAGAAGATTTAAGATCATTTTGTACTTCTTCTTCATCAAAACGTCTACCGATAAAACGCTTAACAGCATAGATAGTGTTTTCTGGATTAATAACCGCTTGTCTCTTAGCAGCTGAACCAACAATTCTTTCATTATTTTTTGACATCGCTACAGTTGAAGGAGTGGTTCTGTTACCTTCGATGTTCTCGATAATCTTTGGTGAACCACCTTCCATGATAGCCATCGCAGAGTTGGTTGTACCAAGATCAATTCCTAAAATTTTTCCCATATTTTTGTTATTAATTAATTTTTAATTTTTAAATTTATGTTAATTTACTTAACAATTTTCGGCCGCCACATGACGACCGACCTATCGTGAAGCAAATTATTTTTTCTTATTTTCAATTTTAATTGTTTTTGGTTTTACCTCAGCTGCTTTTGGAATAGTTATTTTTAAAATTCCATCTTCAGTTACAGCTTTAGCGCTATCTCCATCCACCTTTGTTGGTAATGAAATTGAACGATAAAAAGATCCTCGCCTAATCTCCTTGCGATAATAATTCTTTTCATCAATCTCACTTTTCTTTTCACTCTCTCCTTTTAAACATAAAGTATTATTTTCAATCGAAATGTCTACATTTTCTGGATTAATTCCACCCAATTGAGTTTCGACAATAATATTGTCTTTTTCTTCATACATATCAACGGCTGGAGTAAATCCAAATTGTTTTCCTCTAACGCTTGGTAACATAGAATTCATTGTTTCTTCCATGTCATCAAACTCTGGGAAAAATGGTGTCCATTTTATAATTGACATAGATTCTTTATTTTTCTTTTAAAACATAGATAATTTATCTAGTAGATAAAAGAAAAATTATATAAATTATTAATTATTATTTTTAACTGTAACTTTTGCTGGTTTTATAACTTTTCCATTTAATGTGTACCCTGACATTATTTCTTTATCGACATATTCACCTTCTCCTTCAAGAGCGTCCATTAAATTATGATCAAATTTTTGTCCTATTGTTTCAATCTCTAACACTCCATGATTATTTAATATTTCTTTAAACTGTTTTAATACATGACTTACACCCTCCACCCAAGGACTTTTTTTCTCTTCTTCATTTAAACTTTTTATTGATAATTTTAAATGATCATAGACTGGCAATATATCTTGTAAAAAGTCAGAAATAGCAAATTTTACAAACTCAGTTCTTTCTTTTTGATTTTGTTTTACAAGATTTTGATAATCAGCTATTGCTCTTAGATATTTCTCTTTAAAATTTTCTTCATCAACTTCGTTTTTATCATTTATTGTTTCTTTCTTATCTAATTCATTTTTTTCCTCATCTTCATTTTCCCTTATTTCTTCAAGATTTTCTTTATTGTTTTCAAGGTTTTCATTTTTTTCTTCTTGTTTTTTGTTTTGACTACTCATAAGACAATTATTTAAATTTATTTTTTATATATTTTAAAATTCCTAAATTTTTTCCATAATTCATTCTAAGTGGTCCAATTATTCCCAGTACTGCTGATTTATTATTTACTCTATATTTTAAAATTACTGAACTTAGGAAACTACCGAAAGGATTTTTAGAACCAATAAAAATTTGTTCACCATCTTCTAAATCCTCAAATATCTCATCTATTATTTCTTCTAAACGATCTATTATTTCTGAAACATCACAAACAACATCCACTTGCTTAAATTCTGGTTGAGAAAATAGATTAGAAATACCGGTGTAAAATAAATCATTTTTATGAAAAGCCCAAAAAACAGTTCCACCTGATATCTCAGAGATTAGTTTTGCTGTTTTTTTATAAGCTAACTCACTATGATCAAAAACGCTATCTAAATCCTCTTTATCTTTTAATTTAAAATACTTATTATCTTCATCATTTAACATTTCTTCAAGATAAAGATTATAGGCTTTTTCAGTTGGTATTCTTCCAGCTGAGGTATGTGGTTGATAAATAAATCCTTCTTCTTCAAGGGCCATCATTTCATTTCTAACAGTTGCTGGAGAAATATTTAAATCATATTTCTTCACTAAAGAACCGGAAGAAACCGGTTGAGCACTATCTATATATTCTTTTATTATTGTTTCAAGAAGAAATTTTTTTCTTTCATTTATCATACATTTGTCTAAAATCTTTTCTACTTTTATATTATATACAAAATTAGCACTCACGTCAAGAGAGTGCTAAAGGTATTAAATATATACTTTTTATATCCCCAATTCTTTTTTTAATTCAATATTTTTTTGATATTGATTGTTGTTAAGCAGTTTTGGGGCAGAAAAATTATTTATCGCCCTATAGCTAATTGTATAGTTTTTTAATGGATAATTATTAATTACCGTATCTGATAATAAATGAATTGTACCAGAAATCATCAAAATAATAATAAATATCTTAACATTTTCCTTTTTTCTAAACAGATAAGCTAGAATAGATAAGACTATTATATATTCATAGCCATGAAAGACTAAATATATTTTATCGCTAACTAAAAACTGATAACCATCTAAAAAATTACTTAAATTAAACCTTAACCCAAAGGCAAAAAAATACTCTAAAACATGATCTAAATCAATTAAGAATCCTCCCAGAATACCGGCAACTATTCCCAGTCTTATCTTTTTAAAATATTTACCTAAAAAATACCCACTCAAAAGGGCAACGGTAAAATGAATCGATAAATGAAACCATAAAGGCAAATTTAACTCAAATCCCATATTTTTAATTATTATTTACTTCATCTCTAAAATACCATTGCAAGATATCTCTGGCTATAGGAGCAGCTACTGTACTTCCCTCAATTCCTTCTTCAACTAAAACCATAAATGCTATC
>CAZMJW010000005.1:0-841 GCA_964566915.1 uncultured Gammaproteobacteria bacterium | reverse complement strand
CTTCAAAAGGAGCAAAGCCAATATACCAAGCATGGGGATCTTTTTGGGTTGACCATTGAGCTGTTCCTGTTTTACCACCTGAACTAACCGGCAATATTCGACTAAATGAAGCGGCACTACCCGATATTGTTGTTTCCCTCATTCCTTCTCTAACTATTTTCATGTTTTCCGGCGATACTATATTATCACTTAATATCTCTGGTTCTATATTTATAACCACTTCGTTATTCTCATCAAGTATTTGTTTAACTAAATGAGGTTGATACATAATTCCTCCATTAGCTAAGGTTGAGGCATAGCTAGCAACTTGTAGAGGGGTAACCAAGACATACCCTTGTCCAATTGAAAAATGATAAGTATCACCAATATACCAATTTTCTCCGTATTTTTCTTTCTTCCATTCTGGGCTAGGTATAAAACCATCAGCCTCACCAGCTAAATCAATTCCAGTTTTTTCTCCTAAACCAAACAATTTTGCATATTTAATTAATTCATTTACTCCTAAGCCCTTAAAATCACCATAACCTCCACCAATGTAATAGAAAAAAGTGTTTACTGAATTAGCAATAGCTTGTCTTACGTTTACTCTTCCGTGTCCACCGGCTCGCCAATCAGGAAAGAACCAGCGACTAATTCTAAGTCCTCCAGTACTTAGAAAAGTAGTCCATTCATTAATAACACCGTTTTGCAAGGCTCCAGCAGCGAATATTGGTTTAATGGTTGAGCCTGAAGGATATTCTCCAGAAATTGATCTATTTAAAAGAGGCCTATCAGGGTTATTCAAAAGTTTATTATAATCATCTCTAAAACTACCATAATTATAACCTTCTGCAGCTTTTAC
>CAZMJW010000004.1:0-16113 GCA_964566915.1 uncultured Gammaproteobacteria bacterium | reverse complement strand
GGAGAATTAGATGATATTTGGATAACCACTACTCTTACTGGAAAATATTTAAAAAGATCAAGTGTTCAGTTTAATCCTAATGATGGTTCCCCAGAAGTGTCATTAGAATTCGATGAAGAAGGCTCAGAATTATTCGCAGAAATTACTGCTCGTAACATTGGGAAACCGGTTGCTATATATTTAGATGGTTATCCAATTAGTGTACCTAATGTTAATGAAAAAATTACTGGTGGAAAAGCATACATAACTGGAAACTTCTCTTTAGAAGAAGCAAAAACCTTAGTAAAAAGATTAAATTCTGGTGCTTTACCAATTCCAATTTCACTTGAATCTCAGAAAACTGTTGAAGCTAGTTTGGGGGCAGTTTCTATTGCAAAAAGTATTCAAGCGGGTTTAATTGGTTTATTACTTGTATCAATCTTCTTATTAATTATTTATCGCTTTCCTGGGTTTTTATCAATCTTTTCTCTAGTTGTTTATGGTTTAATGGTTTTAGCTATCTTTAAGTCATTACCGGTTTGGTTAGCAATCTTGTTAATCACAGCAATGATAGCTTTGCTTTTTTATATTTTTAATGAACTTAAGATATTTACCGCTTCACTGGCTTTCTTATTTAGTATATTTGGTTTACTTTTATTCTTTTATGCTTTAAAGCCAATTACCCTAACAATCGCTGGAATAGCTGGATTTGTTTTATCACTTGGTATGGCTGTTGATGCAAACGTACTTATTTTTTCTAGAATTAAAGAAGAGTTTAAAGAAGGAAAATCTCTAAAATTAGCTATCGATGATGGTTTTAGAAAAGCATGGCCATCAATTAGAGATGGAAACTTTTCTACAATTTTAACTTGTTTGATTTTGATGTATTTTGGTACATCAACTATACAAGGTTTTGGAACAACTTTGTTTATTGGAATCATGATTTCATTATTTAGTGCTATCGTCGTAACTAGAGTATTAATGATATTGTTTGCCTCTTCGTTTTTTGAAAAGAGACCATGGTTGATGGGACTTAAAAAAATTAAAAAAGATTAATTGGAGTATTAAAGATAAAAAACATATGTTACAAATTATAAAAAATAGAAAAATATTTTTAAGTATCCCAGCTTTATTAGTTGCGGTTTCAATTATTTTTCTATCAATCTGGGGTTTAAATTTTGGTATTGATTTTCAAGGAGGAAGTCTTTTAGAAGTTAAATATGAAGGTTATCAACCAAGCATTTCTGAGATTCAGGAAAATTTAAGTGATGTTGAAATTAATAACTTAGTGATTCAACCAACTGAAAATTCATATATCTTAAGATTTAAAGAAAATTCAGAAGAAATACATAGTCAAGTATTGAGTGGTTTGAAGGATGTTGTTGTTGAAATAGAAGGAGCAGATTTAATAGAAATGCAATTTAATTCTGTTGGTCCTTCAATTGGTAACGAATTAAAGAGCAAATCTTTTAATGCTTCAATAATTGCTCTTATAATGATAATTATTTTCATTTCTTTCGCCTTTAGAAAAGTATCTTTACCAGTTGCTTCTTGGAAGTATGGAGTTGCCTCAATTATTGCTCTTGCTCATGATGTATTAATTACTTTAGGCTTATTTTCATTTCTAGGTCATTTCTACGGAGTCGAAATTAACACTGCATTTATTGCTGCTATATTAACCATTTTAGGATATAGTATAAATGATACTATTGTGGTCTTTGATAGGGTAAGAGATAATTTACCAAAAAGTAAACAAAGCTTTGCAGATACCGTTAATACAAGTTTAAATCAAACACTTGGAAGATCTTTAAGTACTTCAACAACAACCATTTTAGCATTACTAACAATTTTCTTTTTTAGTGGAAGTACTATTAAAGATTTTTCATTAGCTTTAACAGTCGGTATTTTTATTGGAACATATAGTTCTATTTTTGTAGCTAGTTCAGTTTTAGTTATTTGGGATAATATCTCTCGTCGCAAAAAGAATATAGAAGAAGTTTAGAATAGATTACATTTTTTATTAAGCCTTCAATAATATTGAAGGCTTTTTTTGTTGTTTATCTATTTATACTTTGGTATAATTAGCTTATGAAATTAAGTTTTAAAACAATAAAATTAAATAAATTTAATAAAGAAATATCAATTATTTCTATTTTAAATTTACTCATAAAATTCTTTCTCTTTAGCGCAATAGTTTTTTATCCTTTGATTTTTTCTTTTTTTCAAAATCTTAGTAACATATTTGAGTTACCAAAAATAACTTTTTTGAAAGTATATTTAGTATTTTTATTTTTTCTTTTTGTTTTAAGAGAGATTAATCAAATTTCTCCAATATGGAAAAATATTAAAAAAATATTTAGAAAATATTACCTGTTTCCATCTCTGTTTATTTTATTATTTTTAGTTTCAATATTATTTTCGTCAGATATTAGTATTAGTTTTTTTGGAAAAATTGATAGACAACAAGGGTTTCTTAGTTACATTCTTTATTTTATTTGGTTTGTTTTATTTAGCTTTGAGTTGATGAGAGCAAAACTATTAAAACAAAAAACGAATGTTAAACTTTATTTATTTGCGTTTATTATCTCAGCTTTTATAGCTTCGGTTTATGGAATTCTGCAGTATTTAGGAATAGATTTTTTAGATTGGTCAGAAAAAGCATATTTAACAAAACGTAGTTTTTCTACTCTGGGTCAACCTAATTTCTTTGCTTCTTGGTTGCTTTTAGTTTTACCGCTTCCTTTATTTTTACTTAAAAAATTTAAAAACAAGTCTTTACGTATTTTTTTGTTATTAAGCTTCTTTTTAATTATTTTGGCTGTATTTACTACCGGGAGTAGAGCGGCTTGGTTATCTATTATATTTATTTTGATTTTAGTATATATATTTTTACTGGGATCAAAATTGTTATCTAAGAAGAATAAAATAATCGCATCTGTTTTTATAGTGTTATTTTCTGTTTTATCATTGTTTTCTATTGAATTGTTAATGCCTGGTAGAATATCACAAATGCTTAATTTTGAAAGTGGAAGCACTAGTGCTAGAGTAGATTTTTATAAAGCAGCGATTGACGCAATTAAAGAAAAGCCTTTAATAGGTTATGGACAGGAAAATATTCAAGAAAAATATGTTAGTTATTATAGTTCTAACTGGGGAATACATAGTGATGTAAATCAAGTTCCTGATAGAGCTCATAATTTAATTTTAGATATACTTCTTTCTGGAGGTATTATATTGTTTTTAGCTTTCTTTTTTCTTTACTTTGATTTTTTTAGAAAAGGCTATCATTTATGTTTTAAGAATGATTCAAATTATTTAATTTGTGGTATTTCATTGGGTGTAGTTGCTTATTTATTTTCATTAATGTTTGGATTTTCTATAACTAGTGGTGAATTCTATTTCTTTTCTTTTTTAGCTATTCTTAGTTATTTTAGTTTTCTTAAGGATTATGAATGTTATAAAAAAAATAGTTTTATAAATGAATCTATTAAAAAAATATATAAAATATTTATTTCTATTATTTTAACAATTGTTTGTGGTATTCTTATATATTTTTCTCTTAGTCCTCTTTTATCTGATTATTATTATACCAAAGCAATCAAAAATTATGCCCAAGGAGAGTTAGGAGAAATGACAATTCTATTAGATTATTCTGAAGAATTACCAAATAATAAAGCTTGGCGTTCATTTTATGCGCAAAAATATGGAAAATTGATTTACGATATTTATCCAACCAATGAATTAGTGGTAGATTTCTTTTTGAAACAAAAACTTGAAGATGCTGATCAGTATTTATATGGAAATAATTTTAGAAATTTAACTACAAAAGTTTTGGTAAATATGAGTTTGAATAAATTTGAAAATGGACAATTATATTTAGATAAATTAATAAATGTTTCATCTTCATTGCCACAAAGCAATATTTTGGCGGCCAATTTTTATACAAATCTATCGGAATATGATAAAGCATTATTTTATTTAAACAAGAATCTATCGCTTCTTCCCAATATTGACAGCCCTTATATTAATGAAGATCATAAAAAGATAGCTAGAAGTAACTATTATAATACTTATTTATCAATTGCCTCTATTTATGATAAAATGGAAGAATACGCCAAAGCAATTGAAAATTATCGTATTGCTTATTCTTATAACCCACAAGATTATTTGATATTTAAAAAGATTGCTGATATTTATTATTTAAATGAAGATTACGATAAGGCAAAAATTGAGATTGAAAAAGGAATGAGACTAAGTCCAAATGATTATGTTTGGCCTCTTTTACTCCATTATATATATGAAGAAATTGAGGATAATGAAAAATCAAATTATTGGCTTAATGAAGCAAAATTAAAAGGTTTTGAAGATAATTAATTAAAATAAAATGCTAGTATTTGTTTTTATAATTTCTCTTGTTTTGGGAAGTTTTATAAATTGTTTAATTTGGCGTTTATACAAAAACGAAAGTCTTTGGGGGAGGTCATATTGTCCAAGTTGTCAGAATAAGATCTCTTGGTATGATAATGTGCCAATCTTAAGTTTTGTAATATTGAAAGCCAAATGCCGTAAATGTCAGAAAAATATACCATGGCAATACCCTTTAGTAGAATTTTTTACTGCTGTTTTGTTAACTTTTTCATTTTATAAAATATTTGGCAGTATAAATTTTTATGATTTAGTTTTAAGTGGATTTTCTTTAAATATTCATAACGTTCTTTTATTGATTCGTGATTGGTTCTTTATCTTGTCTTTGATGGTGGTTTTTGTTTATGATTTAAAATGGCAAGAAATTCCCATGTTAGTTGTTTGGCCGACAACTATTGTTATTTTTATAATAAACCTGTTTATAATAGAAAATCTAAGTTCATTAATATTGTCCTCAGTTATTGGTTTGTCTTTTTTCTTGGTTCAATATTTGTTAACCGCAAAAAAAGGATTAGGAGAGGGAGATATATGGCTAGGTCTTTTAATTGGTATATTTTTTGCTAATTGGCAACTTCTTCTTGTCGCTTTATTCGTTTCGTATATAATTGGAGCTATTGTGTCTCTATATTTACTTAAAAAGAAGAAAAATATGAAATTAAAAGTTGCTTTAGGTCCATTTTTAGTTGCTGGTTCTATTATAGTTTTGTTTTTTGGTGTTAATTTGCTAAACTACTATTTAGGACTTTTTGCTTGTTGTTAAATGTTTTGAAATCTTGTATAATATAAGTAAGAAATAATTTTAAGCATTGTTTTGGTTTTCCATAATTTTATGAAAGATAACATTATCGCTGGCCTTGATATAGGCTCAACTGCAATACGTTTAGTAGTAGCACAAAAAATTTCCGGTCCGGCTGGAGACGAGCTACAAATTATTGGTGCAGTCTCAGGTAAAACTGAGGGTGTTAATAGAGGAGTTGTTAATAGCATTGAAGAAGCAACATCGTCAATATCTGAGGTTCTAGAAAAAGCTGAGAGATTAGTTGGAGTACCAATTACAAATGTTTGGGTAAGTTTTAATGATCCTCATATTAAATGTGAAAAATCAAAAGGAGTAGTAGCTGTTAGTAGAAGCGATGGAGAAATAAATGAAAATGATGTAAATAGAGCTATTGAAGCAGCTCGAGCTATGGCTGTACCAGTTAATTATGAAATTCTTCATGTAATTCCTATTAAATTTGCTGTTGATAATCAAGCTGATATAAAAGATCCAATTGGAATGAATGGTATTAGATTGGAAGTTGAGGTTTTAATAGTTCAGGGACTAAGTACTCAAATAAAAAATTTGACAAAAGCTATATATAGAACTGGTTTAGAAATTGAAGATTTAGTTATATCTCCTTTAGCAGCCGCTGAAGCAGTACTGAGTCCAAAACAAAAAGAATTGGGAGTTGCTTTAATAAATTTAGGTTCATCAACAACTTCTTTGGCTGTTTATGAAGAAAGAAATTTGATTCACACAGCGGTTCTTCCAATTGGAGCAGAACACATCACTTCCGATATTGCTATCGGCCTAAGAGCCCCAATTAATTTAGCAGAGAGAATTAAATGTGAACATGGACAAGCACTACCTTTAGAAGTAAAAGATAGAGATGAAATAGATATAAGCCGTTTAGTTAAAGAAGAGGAAATAAATGATGATATTAGTACTGTTTCTCCAAAATATTTAGCTGATATTATTGATGCTAGAGTTGAAGAAATTTTTTCTAAGATTGATAATGAATTTAAAAAGATTGATAGATCAGGAATGTTACCAGCGGGAGTAATTTTTGTTGGTGGAGGTGCTCACTTAAACGGTGTAATTGATTCTGCTAAGTCTTATTTACGTCTACCGGCTGCCTTAGGGGTTGCTAAAAACATTAACGTAGTTATTGATAAGGTTAAAAATCCAGAATTTTTAACTGCTCTTGGTTTGGTTATTTGGGGAAGCAATGAAGATGATGGATATGGTGGAGCGGGTTCAAATATTAATCAAAAAATTAGCGGTCTTGTTGATAAAGCAAAAGGATTTTTTAATAAAATAATGCCTAAATAAAAATTAATTAATTATATATGCCAGAAGTAAAACCAGACATTGAAACATTTGCAAAAATAAAAGTCGTCGGAGTTGGCGGCGGTGGCGGTTCAGCTATTAATAGAATGATCGAAGGAGGAATTAAAGGAGTTAGTTTCGTAGCTATTAATACTGATGTTCAAGCTATACATTATAATCAAGCCAATGAAAAAATACATATTGGAAAAACGGTAACCAGAGGCTTAGGAGCAGGAATGAATCCTGAGCTCGGAAAAAGTGCCGCTGAAGAATCTGAGGCTGAAATTCGTGAATCACTTAAAGATTGTGATATGGTTTTTGTAACCTGCGGTTTAGGTGGAGGAACTGGTTCAGGAGCATCACCAATAGTAGCAGAAATTGCTAAAGAATCAGGTGCGTTGACAGTTGCGGTAGTAACAAAACCATTTATTTTTGAAGGTGGACAAAGAAAAAATATTGCTGAAAGAGCTTATTCGGAATTAGCAGATAAAGTAGATACTATTATTACCATTTCAAATGATAAGCTACTTCAAGTAATTGATAAAAAACTTCCGCTTCTTGAAGCTTTTAAGACTGCTGATGATGTTTTAAGACAAGGTGTTCAAGGAATAGCAGAAATAATTACTGTACCAGGTATTATTAATGCTGATTTTGCTGATGTTAAAGCAGTTATGGCTAATTCTGGTTCAGCTTTAATGGGAATAGGTACTGCTAGTGGTGAGAATAAAGCGGTTGATGCAGCTAAAGATGCTATAAACTCTAATTTATTAGATATGTCTATAGATGGAGCTAGAGGTATTGTTTTCACTATTACTGGTGGTCCAGACTTAAGCATGACTGAAGTTAGTGAAGCAGCAAAGGTAATTACTTCTGCTGCCGATGAGGATGCTAAAATTATTTTTGGAGCAGTTGTTGATGAGAAGATGAAAGATCAAATTAAAATTACAGTGGTTGCTACTGGTTTTGATGGAAGTGGAAAAAATCAACAAACAGAAACAAAAAGTTATACTCCAAATCCTTTTATCCTAGAAAGAGAAGCGGAATCAGAAAAGAAAAAAATTGAAGAAAGAGAAGAAGATAAAGTTTTTGAAGAAAAAAAATCTGAATCAAAACTTGGTTCAATATTTAAAAATTCTCCTATTAAACCAGTAATTGAAAAAAAGACAAATGATAAGCTAAAAACTAGTTTAGATAAACCAAGTGATAACGATGATAACAATGACGATGATTTGAGTGTCCCCGCTTTCCTCAGAAAGGAGATGAAATAAGTTTACGATTTTGGTAACTTCACGGTTTTATACAGTTGAAGAAGTGAAATCGATATAAAAAAATAAAAAAGAAGTGCTATCGGAATCGGCACTTCTTTTTTTAATCTGTGGATAAGTCAAAAATATCAAAATATTTTGCTTAAATTAGCTAAATTGACCAGGCTTTTAAAATTTGCTAAAATTAAATTGTAATACAATATTTAGTGGTAATAAAGTATAAATACCCACTAAATGTTGTTTTTTAAGAATTAACATAAATATATGAAATGCCCGATTTGTTATTTTAACGACACTAAAGTAGTTGACTCGCGTGTTTCAAGCGATGGATCTTCAATTAGAAGACGTCGAGAATGTTTAAAGTGTGGTTTTCGATTTTCAACCTATGAAGAAATTGAACTTTTAGAATTGGTTATTGTAAAAAGAGATGGTCGTCGTGAAGCATATAGTCGTGAAAAGCTCGTTGAAGGTTTAAAAAAATCTTGTGAAAAAAGACCAATAACAGCAGATCGTTTTAAAAGATTAATACATGCTATTGAAAGAGATTTACAAAAATTAAAAAAAGGAGAAATAACCTCTAAACAAATTGGTTTAGCGGTAATGAAAAATTTAAAAAAAATTGATCAAATAGCTTATATTCGTTACGCCTCTGTTTATCAATCTTTTAAAGATGCTAGTGATTTTAAAAAAGAATTAAATAAATTAATCAAAACTAAAAGAATAAGTAAATAAAACTATGTCCGAAAAAAACGAATCTTTAAATATTGAAACTATTTCAAAACTTAGAAAAAGGTCAGGTGAAATTGTTGATTTTGATTCAAATAAAATTGAAAATGCAATTTATAAAGCTGCTTTATCTGTTGATGTTGATGATAAATTATTAGCTAAAAAATTAACCACTGAAGTGATTGAAAAAATTAATTCTAAATTTCATAAAAATAGTATTCCGGCTGTTGAAGAAATTCAAGATATAGTAGAAGAAGTATTAATTTCAAATAAATTAATTAAGATTGCTAAGAGTTTTATAATATATCGTGATCAACATCGTCAATTAAGAGATATTAATCAAGATTCTCTTGATGAAAAATTAATGGAAGATTATTTAGGAAGAGCAGACTGGAGATTGAAGGAAAATAGTAATATGAGTTTCTCTGTTCAAGGTTTAAATAATTATATTGCTTCAGCTATTTCTGCGCGTTATTGGTTAAATAAATTATATCCAGAGAATATTAGACAAGCTCATGTTAATGGAGATTTTCATATTCATGATTTAGGCTTGCTTGCTCCTTATTGTTGTGGTTGGGATTTAAAAGATTTATTGATAAAAGGCTTTTCAGGTGTACCAGAAAAGGTTCAGAGTAAGCCACCTAAGCATTTTAGAAGTGCTTTGGGACAAATAGTTAACTTCTTCTACACTATGCAAGGAGAAGCTGCTGGTGCTCAGGCTTTTGCAAACTTTGATACTTATTTAGCTCCTTTTATTCGTTATGATAAATTACAATATAGAGACGTAAAACAATGTTTGCAGGAATTCATGTTTAACGTGAATGTCCCAACCAGGGTTGGCTTTCAAACACCTTTTACAAACGTTACTCTAGATGTTATTCCTTCACCAATGATTGGAGAAGAAAACATAATAGTTGGTGGAGAAATTAAGTCTGAGAAGTATAAAGATTTTCAAGAAGAAATGGATATGTTTAATAAGGCTTTTGCCGAGGTAATGCTTGAAGGTGATTCAACTGGTCGTGTATTTGGTTTCCCAATTCCTACTTATAACGTTGATAAAGATTTTGATTGGGATAGAGAAAGTCTAAAACCAGCTTGGGAAATGACTGCAAAATATGGCATACCTTATTTTTCAAATTTTGTAAATTCTGATATGAATCGTGACGATGCTAGATCTATGTGTTGTCGCTTAAGACTTGATAATCGAGAACTTAGAAAAAGAGGAGGTGGTCTTTTTGGTGCTAATCCTTTAACTGGATCACTTGGAGTAGTAACAATAAATTTACCAAGAATTGCTTATTTATCTAAAGACAAAGAAGAATTTAAATCAAGATTAGTTGAATTGATGGATTTGGCTAAAGATAGCTTAGAATTAAAAAGAAAAATTGTTGAAAAATTTAGCGAAGATAAGCTTTATCCCTATTCTTCATTCTATTTAGAACAAATAAAAGAAAGATTTGGAACTTATTGGCAAAATCATTTTTCCACTATTGGTATTAATGGCATGAATGAAGCATCTTTAAATTTACTCGGAAAAGATATTGCTTCACCGGAGGGTCAAGAATTTGCTGAAGAAATATTAGTTTTTATGAGAGAGAAGTTAATGGATTTTCAGAATGAAACAAATAATCTATATAATTTAGAGGCAACACCAGGAGAGGGAGCAACTTATCGTTTTGCTAAAAAAGATCAACAATTATATCCAGGTATAATTTGTGCAAACATAGAAGCAGTTAAAGAAAATGGAGCAGATCCATATTATACCAACTCAACTCATCTTCATGTTAATCATACAGATGATATTTTTACCGCTCTTGATTTACAAGATAATCTTCAGACAAAATATACCGGAGGAACAGTATTGCATGGTTATTTAGGGGAAAAACTGGCTAACGGTGATATGGCTAAAAAATTAGTTCAAAAGATTGTAAATAATTATAAATTACCATATTTCACTATCACTCCAACATTTTCAATTTGTCCAAAACACGGATATATTGCTGGAGAGCATAAATATTGTCCAAAATGCGATGAAGAAATTGGTTATACTCAAGAAGTACAAGAAAAAAGAGAATCTAATATGAATGAGTAGTTTAATTTGTTTTATATTATAAATTTGTTTATAATTAATAATAGTCTAGCTTTATAATCTTTATAATTCTAACTATAATAAAAATATGAGTCCAATAAAAACTAAGAGACAAGAATGTATTGTTTACAGCCGCGTTGTTGGTTGGTTAACACCAGTAAAAAATTATAATCCAGGTAAAGCTTCAGAATATAAAGATAGAAAAACATTTCAAATAAAATAAATCATATATGATAATAGGCGGATTAGAAAAACTCAGCTTAATTGATTATCCAGACCATTTAGCCGCCATAATATTTACAAAAGGATGTAACTTTAGATGTAAATATTGCTATAACCCAATGCTTGTCTGCCCCGTAGAGGATGCGGACGTTAAAAATAATGAAGGTCTAAATCGTTTTAACGAGGAAGACCTTCTTTTATTCCTTAAAGAGCGTTATGGTAAGCTTGATGGCATTGTAATTACTGGAGGTGAACCAACTCTTCATCCAGATCTATCTGAGTTTATTAAAAAAATAAAAAATATTGGCTATCATGTAAAACTTGATACAAATGGAAGTAATCCTAGTGTTTTAAAAAAATTAATTGATGATAAATTAATTGATTATATTGCCATGGATATAAAAGCACCTTTGACTGATTATGAAAAAGTTGTGGGTGTAAAAATTAACTTTAAAAAATTGACAGATAGTGTTAAAATGATAATGTCTTCATCTCTACCATATGAATTTAGAACGACAATGGTTCCTGGATTAATTAATGAAAAAGATTTGATTTTAATGGGAGAAAGTATAAGGGGTGCGTCAAGTTGGTATTTACAGCAATTTAAATCAGATACTTCCTTAGTTGATTCAAAATATGGTGGTAAAAAATCATATACAACACAGGAAATGAAAAATTTTGTTGATATTGCTAAAAAATTTGTAAATATTTGTGAATTTAGAGGCTAATAATATGATTGATAAAACATCTGAATCAGAAGGTATGGCTTTTCAAATATTAAGTGCCAAAATACCTTCAAATAAAAGAAAAAAACCAGAGTCAGACAAAAATAAGGCGGCTGATTTTTTAGCTAATTCAATTAAAAGTTCTAAAAATAATAGAATAAATAAAAGTTTAGGTGATGAAATGCGAGATAAGATATATAATTTAGAAAATGAAATAATAATACTGCAAAAAAAGAATATAGAAATTTCTCAAAAAATTGAAGAAAATACAAATTACGTTAGAAAATATGTAAAGTGGAAAAGAATATTAGCTGCAATTAAGTGGGGTCTTTTTGTGTTAATTGTTATTCTTGGTTTTCTGTCTTTTAATTACGTATTTGATTATATAAAAGGAACAATTGACGAATTTGAAGGTCAAGTTAATAATATTGTTGAGTTAAAAAATAATTTATAAAAAAATGAAAGATATTGCCGTTTTCGGACTTACAAATTTTAGAAATGAATCACGTCGTTTTGGTATTAAAACTGACGATAGACGTCGTCATATGTATTTGATTGGAAAAACTGGTATGGGTAAGTCAACTGTATTGGAGAATATGATTATTAATGATATTAAAGCTGGTCATGGTTTAGCCGTTGTTGATCCTCATGGTGATTTAGCTGAGAAAGTTATTGAATATATTCCTAAAGAGAGAATAAAAGATGTTGTCTATTTTAATCCAGCTGATTATGAACATCCTATCGCCTTTAATATAGTTGAACAAGTTGATCAGCATTTGCGACATTTAGTCGCATCTGGACTAATTGGTGTTTTTCAAAAACTATGGGCTGACTCTTGGGGACCAAGACTTGAATATATTTTACGAAATGCTATTTTAGCAATTTTAGATTTTCCTGGATCTACTATTTTAGGTGTAGTTAGAATGTTATCTGATAAAAATTATCGAAAAAGGGTAGTGGCTAATATTAAAGATCCAGTTGTTAAGTCTTTTTGGGAAAAAGAATTTGCTAGTTATGCGGATAAATTTGCCTCTGAAGCAGTTTCACCGATTCAAAATAAAGTTGGGCAATTTTTATCTAGTTCTTTAATGAGAAACATTATCGGTCAAGTAGAATCATCAATTGATATTCGTAAAGTAATGGATGAAGGAAAAATATTAATAATGAATTTATCAAAAGGAAGAATCGGTGAGGATAATTCAGCGCTTCTGGGAGCAATGATGATTACAAAAATTCAATTAGCAGCTATGAGTAGAGTAGAGATTCCTGAAAAAGAAAGAAAAGATTTTTATTTATATATTGATGAATTTCAAAATTTCTCCACAGAAAGTTTTGCCAATATTTTGTCAGAAGCTAGAAAGTACCGATTAAATTTAATAATGGCTCATCAATACATAGAACAGTTAAGTGAAAAAGTTAAACCAGCTGTTTTCGGTAACGTGGGAACAATGATTGTGTTTAGAGTAGGAGCGTCAGATGCTGAGGAGTTAGTTAAAGAATTTTCTCCAATTTTTACCGAAGAAGATATTGTTAATATTCCAAAGTATGAAATGTACTTAAAACTAATGATTGATGGTGTAGCTTCTTCTCCTTTTTCAGCAACTGGTTTGCCACCACTTAAAGAAGAAGAAAAGAGCGGATATTCACAGGAGGTTATTGATTATTCAAGAAAGAAATATGCAAGCAACAGAGAAGAAGTAGAAGAAAAAATTCTTAGATGGCATGAAAATTATGAAAATCAAAGTTTTAAAAACACTAAAAAAGAAGAAAGGACTTATATAGCAAGCGATCAGAATTCAAATACCTCCTTAAACAAAAATATTGAGGAAATTAAAAATAATCAGGAGGAATATTATGAAGAAGAAAGCGGTCATAAAGCTATTTGTGCTCTTTGTGGAAAGGAAACAAGAACCGTTTTTGTGCCTGATGGCGTAAGACCTGTTTATTGTAAAGAATGTTTAAATAAAAAAAGAGAAGAAAAGAAAATTGATCAAGAAAAAAGAAAAGAACAAAAGCAAAATGAAGTAAAACATCTAAATGATAGAGAATATTTAAATACTAATAATAAAGAAAATATTAAGAAAGAGAGTGATTCATGGATAAGTCTTGAAGATTTAAAAAAAATTGCTCCAGTTGATTTTAAAGGAAGAAAAATAAATGAAAGAAAAGAGTCAACTAAGTTTGTTGATAAAAAAGTTAATGAAAATAAGATTGATGAGTCTTTTATAAGCACAAATAATAATAAGAATTTAGAAGAAAAAAATTTAGAAGAAGGTGAAGAAATTGAATTTAATAATTGATTTTATGTATTTATTTTTTGATACCGAAACAACTGGCTTACCACAAAATTATCAAGCTCCTCTTGATGATTTTTCTAATTGGCCAAGATTGGTTCAAATTGCTTGGTCATTATTTGATGCCGAAGGAAATCATTGGGGGTCAAATTCCTTTGTAATAAAACCAGATGGATTCATTATTCCCGATGAAGTAGCTAAAATTCATCGTGTTAGCCAAGAAAGAGCTGAAAAAGAAGGGATTCCTCTGAAAGAAGCTTTAGATAAATTTATTACCGATGTAAAATTATCTTCATATATAGTGGCTCATAATATTGATTTTGATGAAAAAATTGTCGGTTGTGAGTTTTTACGTTTAGGTTTAAAAGAATATTTAGAAGAAATGAATATAGCTAATAAAATATGTACCATGAAATCTTCTGTAAACTTTTGTAAAATATCTAATGGTCGCGGTTCATATAAGTGGCCAAATTTATCTGAGTTGCATAAATGTCTTTTTGCTACTGATTTTTCTGAGGCACATGATGCTTTAGTCGACGTAAAGGCTTGCGCTCGTTGTTTTTTTGCGCTAAAAAAGAAGAACGCAATATAATCATATGAGTAAAGTAAATTATTTAAAAATTGGTAAAGCAACAGACCTTGAAGGGAAAGATCGTAAATTTTATCGAATCTTAGAAATATTTCCTGGTCTTTTTGCTATTTTAACTCTTGTTACTTTAGTAGCTTTATCATATTTTAAACCAACTTGGGTAGCTTATATTATTATTGCTTTTAGTGTTTATTGGTTGCTATTAGTTATTTACTTAGCAATTTTTTTAATTAATGCATACTTTAAGCTAAAAAAAGGTACACAAACTGATTGGCAAAAAGAATGCCTTGATTTAACTTCAAATAATGAAAAGTTATCATTATTACCAGATAATTCTAATGCCAAAAAGGGAATGAAGTGGTCAGATTTGTATCAATTAATAATATTACCAACATATTCTGAAGGAGAAGATATAATATCTGAATGTTTAGATTCAATTTTAAATGATAATTTTCCAAATGATAAGAAAATTATTGGATTAGCTTTTGAGGAAAGAGCAGGATTGGATATTGTCAAGGAAAGAGCTAATAATATTTATAGTAAATATGGTGATAAATTTGGTCGCTTTTTAATGACATTTCATCCAGATGGAATAGAAGGAGAACTTAAAGGAAAAGGAGCTAATCAAGCTTGGTGTGCGGCTAAACTAAAAAATGAAATAATTGATAAAGAGAACTTAGATTATGAAAAAATAATAGTTTCTGTTTTTGATATAGACACGGTAATTGATAGTGGTTATTTTTTTGCTGTTACTTATAAATTCTTAACAGTTTCAGACCCTTATCGTTGTAGTTATCAACCGGCTCCGGTGTACCATAATAATATTTGGAATTCTCCTTTTTTCTCTGTTATTGCTGCTTCTTCAAATACTTTCTGGCAAATGATTATGCAAATTAGACATGAAAGTTTGGTTACCTATTCTTCACATTCAATGACCTTTAAAGCATTAAATGAAATAGGTTTTTGGGGCACCAAAAATGTTTCAGAAGATTCTAGAATTTTTTGGCATTGTTTTATGCATTATAATGGTAATTATCGAGTTGAACCAATATATTTTAAAGTATCCATGGATGTTACTGCTGATACAAGTATTATTAAGACAGCTAAAAACCTATACAAACAGCAAAGGCGTTGGGCTTGGGGTAGTGAGAATATACCTTATTTAATTTTTAATACATCAAAGCGCTGGAAAAATGAAGGAATTCAAAAGAAAAAAATTCTTGAACATATATTTATTCAGATTTACGGATTTCATGCTTGGGGAACAAATGCTTTAATTATTGGTGTAGTTGGTTGGTTGCCAATACTTTTAGGAGGAGATAGGTTTAATGGTACTGTCTTATCAAACAATCTTCCATTTATCACTGAACGTTTAATGACTGTAGCTATGATTGGTTTAATCCTTTCCGCTGTAATTGCTTATCTGTTATTTCCTAAAAAACAAAAAAATTATAAACCAAGTAGAAAATTTTGGTTAACATTATCGTGGGTATTTATTCCTGTAACTATTGTAATTTTTGGAGCAATTCCATGTTTAGAAGCACAAATAAGATTAATGATGGGTAAATATATGGGTTTTTGGGTAACACCTAAATCAAGATAATTTTGTCTTAAAAATATTTTTTTTGTTTTTAAATAATAAAAGAGTTTAAAACTCTTTTTTCTATACTAGGAAACCCCGCACGGAAGTCAAAGTAGTAATACTTATCT
>CAZMJW010000003.1:0-17403 GCA_964566915.1 uncultured Gammaproteobacteria bacterium | reverse complement strand
ATTATTTTAATTGGTGCAACTACTGAAAATCCTAGCTTTGCGGTTAATAGCGCTCTTCTATCAAGAGCTAAGGTGGTGATTTTAGAATCTTTAGATGTTGACTCTTTAATTAAAATACAAAAAAGAGTATTAAAAGATTTAAGAATAACAATTTCCAAAAATATTTTGAAATTAATTTCATCACTCTCTTCAGGTGATGCTCGTAGGGCATTAAGTATTTTGGAAAGTGCTATTGAAATATCAGAGAGTAATAAAAAAGAAATAAATGAAGAATTAATTAGAGGTATAATAAATAAAGCGGGTTTAGTTTATGATAAAAACGGTGAAGAACATTATAATATTATCTCCGCCTTTCATAAATCATTAAGAGGCGGTGATGCTGATGCCGCACTTTATTATTTAGCAAGAATGATTGAATCTGGAGAAGATCCTTTATATATCTCTAGACGGATGATTAGATTTGCTTCAGAAGATATTGGACTGGCAAATAACAGCGCTTTAATGTTAGCTACAGCAGCTCATGATGCTTGTTCAAAAATTGGTCTGCCGGAATGTTCGGTTAACTTAGCTCATTGTGCCGTTTATTTAGCAAAGTCTAAAAAAAATGTAGCTGTTTACTTTGCTTATAATGAAGCTAGAAGTGAAGTTGAAAGAAGCGGAAGCTTGCCAGTTCCAATTCATCTTAGAAACGCTAGCAGTAGTCTAATGAAAGAAATTGGTTATGGGAAAGATTATAAATATAGCCCCCTTGAAGACGATAGTAGTCAAACATATTTACCGGATAAAATAAAGAATAAAAAATTTTTAAAACAAAATAATGAATAAAGAAAATATTAAATTCTTAAAATCGGCAGAAGGAAAAAAGGTTTTAGAAGATTTATCCAGACTCTCTTGGAATAAGAGACATAAATATCTTTTTAATAGCGATGAAAAGATAAGGGAACATGTTTCGGCGGCTTCAGCTCTTTTGGAGATAAGAGAAAAAGCCAAAGAGAAATTTAGTTTAGCAAGTGAAATGTTTTTCTCTTCACTCAATTTGGAGCAAGCAACAAGTGAAAAAATATCATCTCATATTGCTAAACGCTTTAATGAAGAATTTAAAATAGCTGATCTTGGTTGCGGAATAGCTTCAAATTCAATATTTATAGCTAAAAAATGTAAATCAGTTGTTGCGGTTGAAAAAGATGAAAGCACTTTCTTGTGCGCTAAAGAGAATGCTATAGTTTATGGGGTTGATAAAAAAGTTGAGTTTATTAACAGCGATGTCTACGATTATATTAACAGCGAAAGATTTATAGAAGTTGACGCTGTTTTTATCGATCCCGCTCGAAACAGAGATAATAAAAATAAAACCAGATCAATACTTAATTCTGAGCCTAAAATATTAGAAATACTGCCAAAAATATTTAAACAAACAAAAAATGTAGCCATTAAAATATCTCCAGCTTTTGATTGGCAAGAAATACTTCTTCTTCCTGAGGAACCAGAAGTAGAGCTAATATCTGAAAGAAACAATCTTAAACTAGCTATTTTGTGGTTTGGAGATTTAAAGAGAAATAAACGAAGCGCTACTTGTTTTAGAAATAATCAAGAATATTTTTTTTCATCTCAAAATAATAATGAAAGTGCCCCTTTTTTTCAAGAAGAAAAAGATATTATATTCGAAGTAGACAAAGCGATAACCAGAGCTAATTTAGCTAACTCTTTGGCTAATTATTATAATTTAGAAAAAATTGATTCTAGAGGTTCTTATTTATTTTCTGATAAGGAAATAGATGGACCGGGAAGAAATTTAAGATTAATAATATTTAACAAAGAATCACTGAACAAATTTAAAGAAGATATTAAAAAGTTAAAAATAGAAAGAGCAGAAATTATTGCTAAAAATCATTTTTTAAAACCTGATGAAATAAGAAAGAAATTAAAGTTAAAAGATGGTGGAGATTATGTTGTTTATGTTGTTGATAAAAAATATTTTATATTAGCAAAAAAAGTTAACTGATTTTTTAAATTGTGTTATACTAATAAAGTAATTAATTAATTAATATTTCTATGAATAAGAAACAATTTATCATTATTTCTTTTGTTCTGTTAATAATTGCGGCAATTATTGTCTTTGTTTTGTTTTTTACAAAACCGGATATAAATTTAAACCAAGATAATAGCCTAAAACAAAATTTAAATAATGAAGAAAAAACAACTCTTACCTTTGCAGTTCATTGGACTGAAGATGTTCAGTTAAATGGTATTTATGATGAAGAAGGTAATTTAGCAGAGAAGGGCTTGAATCATTATTTAGATGAATATTCAGCAATAAATCCTGATATTGATTTTAATGTAAAAATTATTGCTTATTCTGATTATGAAAATGAATTGAGGGTACTTGATAGAGCTGGTATTTCTCCAGACATTTTCCAAATATATTCTCCTTGGGGAGTTTCTTATGTTAATGAAGGAATGGTTGATAATGTTCCAAATGATATTAAAAGTTATATAAACGATAATTATATTTCTACCGCTGGTGTTACTATTAATGATGATATTTGGGGAATTCCAGGAGAGATTAATGATTTTTCTTTAATATATAATAAAGAGATATTTAGAAACGCTGGCTTGGTTGATCAAAGTGGAAATGTAATGATTCCAGAAACCTGGGATGATTTATTGGAGATTGCTAGAGAAACTACAGAATATGATGAAAATGGAAATATATCTCAATATGGTTTTGCTTTTACTAAAGATTTGGACTGGGCTGCGGTTGATCCTTTTCTTTCACTCCTATTTACAAACAATGGAGAATACTTAAATGATGATTATAGTGAAGCTTTGTTTAATAGCCAAGAAGGAGTGGAGGTTTTAAATGGTATCAAAGAATTATTTGATAATTCATATACTGATATTAGTTCGAATGTATGGGAATTTAGTGAAGGGAAGGTAGCGATGGCTTTTATTGCTCCATGGACAGAAAGTGTTTTTAGAGATCAAATGGGTGATAAATTTGATGAAGTAGTTGGTGTTGCTCCTGTACCATATTTTGAAAATCCAAATACTCTGCAATACAGTTGGTTTATTGGAGTTATGGATGGATCTCAGCAAAAAACTGAAGCCTGGGACTTTTTAAGATGGTTTACCACTGAAATTCAAGCTGAAACAGGCACAACACGTTATGGTGATTTACTAGCCAGAACAATTAAGGCTATTCCAGCCCATGAACAAGACTTGAATAATAACAGGGATGTTTTAGAAGATAACTTTTTTAAAGAACCATTTATTTCTCAATTAGAATATTCAACACCGGAACCAAATGTTTTAAAAGCAGCGGAAATAAAAAATATATTAATGGAAGAAGTTCAGGCTGCTTGGGCAGGAAAAGACTCAAAAGATGCTTTAGATGATGCCGCTGATAAAGTAAATGCTATTTTAAGAAGTAATAAATAAAAAAGATAATTATCAGATTTTATGAAATTAAATGCCAATAGTTTAATATTTAAAATAATATTTTTTGGAGTAATTTTGGTCTTTATTTCTCTTTTGACTTTCTCTTCAATATTTCTTGTAAATCAACATAAGAAATTGTCAGAACAGATTTTAGAGAAAGGTATCATTTTCTCAGAGTTCAGCGCTAAATCAATTTATGACGATTATGTAAAATTTTATTCTCAATCATCCCAACAAGGATTTAGTATTTTTAAAGAAAGAATGGAGAACAAGCTTAATCGAAATGAAGATGTAGTTGATTTAAGTTTAGTTGCTAGAAATGGTGTTATTGGTTTTAATATAAAAGAGCTTGAAACAGGATATCATACTGGAAATGTACGAAATATTAGTGATCCAGAAACACTAGAAATGTTAAAAGGAAAAGAAATATCCTATCGAGAAATAGAACATAATGGTGATAAGGCAGTTGAAATAGTTATGCCAATTGAAGTTTTGTCGGGTCAACCTGATTATTATGTTCAATATATTGTTTCGTTTGAATCTTTTCAAAAAGAAATGTTGATGATATATAGAGATATAGGTATTTCCTTTGTATTAGTCTTTATATTTTTAACATTAATTTCAATAATATTCTATTCAAATATTACTAAACCTCTCAAAGAATTAAGTAATTTAACAAAGAAAATTAGGGAAGGTGATTTAAGTACAAAGATTGAAACAAACGGCTATGGAAAGGATGAGTTTGGAAGTTTAGCAGAAGATTTTAATGTAATGGTTAAGGAATTAAAAAAATCTCAAGAAGAAGGTGTGCAGGATCAAAGAAAGGTTGAAGAAAACTTAAAACAGGAACTTATCAAAAAAGAAGCAGAAAGAGAAGAGTTAAATAGAATAAAAAATGAGATGGAAAAGAGGTTGTCAGAGCTTGAAATTAAAAATAAAGAATTAGAAAAAACTAACAAGTTTATGGTTGACAGGGAACTTAAAATGATTGAGTTAAAAAAAGAGTTAGACAAGAAAGGAAATAGAGATGAGTCTAAAACTGAGTAGTTGACATCTTAAATACTATTTTGTATTATATAAGCAGACGTATAAAAGCGTCTGCTTTTATTCCCAGGTGGCGCAGTGGTAGCGCAGTTGGCTGTTAACCAATTGGTCGTCGGTTCGAATCCGACCCTGGGAGCAAAACACGAAAACAGGTTTATAAAACCTGTTTTTGTTTTAATATTAGACATATTTTAAGTTCCAAAATGGTTCGAGCATTTTTGTGATATTTAAGATTTAACAGTGTGATTAATTGAAAACCCCTGATTTTATTGATTTATCTTGGTTCGAATCCACGCCCTGTTGTTTTATATTTCTGCCATATTTGCGTACTCATTTTTACCTATTTCTATTGATTTTTTATCCCCCGAAGGCTAAAATAAAGATATAAATTATATAATTAGTAAGTCTATGAATATGGAAAATCCTAATTTCCTAAAACAAAAATACAATCTCCATAATACTCCTGAAGCCGAGTCAGCTGCTAAGCGGACAGAAGTTCGAAGTGGAGAAAAAGTATCTCAGAAACCAGACGCTCAAATTCAAAACTATTTAGATAGATTTAAAGAAATAATTGGCCGCCCCAATGAAGATGATCGTGAGCAGGGAATGAATGCGCTCAAGCATATTCTCTACAACAAATTTGTTATTAAACCTGAAGATATTCCTGAAAGTTATTTTACGACTCAACAGAGACTAGCCCGTGAACTCGGTCACGGTGAAGTTGAGATTGGTGAAGAACAAAGAGAGCAATTAACCGAAGTAATCATTACTGATCAAAAAAGCTCAATGGATAATTGGATAGACTATTTATCATCAAAAGACGCCACCTATCCCGATTGGCTTAAATACTATTCTTTTAGGAGCATGTTGTCGCTCGGCGAGTATGATAAGGAAAATAAACAGTTTACTAAACGTTCCAAAGGAACTACTAAACCGTTTCCCGATTTAAATCGTGAAGCACTCGCCTATGTACTCGACGCCATTGAAAAAAAATATCAACCTCAGACAGAAGAACAGAAAAATTTAGAAGCCGAAAAAAGAGTACAAAAAGAAATAAATCTAACAGACGAAGAAAGGGAAGTTCAGCAAGAAGAACGAAGAAACTTCGATAAAATTCTTCAAGGCGAAAATTTCGCTAAGCTATATGCCTGGGCGATAGATAAGGTTACCCCAGCCAGTAAAGAAAGACTAGCTAATACAGACGGTAAATGGATTAAATATAATCAGAATTCCGACCACATGCCGCTGGTTGAATCTCTCCAGGGACACGGCACCGGCTGGTGCACGGCCGGTGAATCAACTGCTCAAACTCAACTGTCTAATGGCGATTTCTACGTCTACTACTCACTCGACGAAAACGGTCAACCGAAAATCCCTCGCGCCGCTATTCGGATGGAAGGCGATTCTATCGGCGAAGTTCGTGGTATTGGTCCTGACCAAAATCTAGACCCATACATTGGCGATGTCGTTAAATCAAAGATGACTGAATTTCCTGATAGCGCATCCTATGAGAAAAAATCTTCTGACATGAAGATGTTAACTGAGATTGATAATAAGAATAAAGAAGATAAGCCGCTTAATAAAGAAGACTTAATATTCCTCTACGAAATCAATTCAAAAATAGACGGTTTCGGCTACCAGAGAGATCCAAGAATTCAAGAAATAATTTCAACTAGAAACCCCAAAGAAGACGCACCGATTGTTCTAGAGTGCGAACCAAATGAAATTGTCTATAGTGAAGAAGACTATAATAAGGCGCTGAAAGAAAATAGAAATATTAAAGCCTATATTGGTCCGCTTTTTCCTCAAATATTTTCGCAAAATCTAGAACACATTTATGCCTCATTTCCAAATGGCAGAATCGAAAAAGCAGAAGCTAATATTGGAACTTACAGTAAAGAGAAGCTGATTAAAGAGTTAAATGAAAGAGAAAGCTCAACTAACCCTGAAGATAAAATATATATTTCTGATTACGCTCGAAGCATGCTCCAAAAACCAGAATTTACAGTGATAAACAAACCCGAAAAGTTAAATTTAATAAAATTAAAAGTTCAAGACTTGGGATTTGAAAAAAATCCCACCACCGATCAACTTTATTCTAGAGCCGAGGAATTAGGCTTAGAATTATGTCCTCCGGAAATCGGGCCACATTTAAGACTAAACTATCAAACAGTTTTTAAAAGAGAACAAACTAAGGGGGGGCATTTGTGCATCGGTATGAAACAAATTCCCGACTCAAGTGGCGACCCGAGCGTATTCAGCGTGAATCGCGATTTTATTGGCAAGCGGTGGTTCTACTCCTATTGGGCCGAGCCAGAGTACGAGTGGAATCTTGATGATGAGTTTGTTTTTGCCTGCAAGTAGACACTTAGATTCTTAGACTTTTTGAGTTTCTTTGTCCCTTTGATTCTTTGGCTCTTTGGCTCTTTGTCCCTTTTATTTTTTAGATAATATTTTTTTATCTTCAGTAAATCAAATTATTTTGCTATACTAATCACAGATTGGTTAAATTAAACGGTTACGGCTTTTTAAGGCCTTTCTGCTTTCGGTGTATTGAGAGCGTGCCTGGTTACGGCTTGGTGCGGAGGATATTCTGTAAAGTTAAAAAAAGAAAATACTTGGTAGATAAGGTTGGTAGATTTTAGATCTCAAATAAGATACAGCCTAACTCCTTTTGCAAACTAGCGAATTGAGCGGGCAGTGGCACGGAAGACCTGATCTATGTAATTACCGACTCAAGTGGCAACCCGAACGTATTCAACGTGAATCGCAATAATAATGGCAAGCGGTGGCTAAACAACAATTGGGCCAAGCCAGAGAATAAGTGGAATCTTGATAATGAGTTTGTTTTTACCTGAAACTATTTTCTTCCCGCGACTTATAAATCGCGGTTTTTCTTTAGCGGGTTGCTTAGGCTATTTTTCCAACCACCAAACATTTTACCTATTTCTTCTAATTTTATGGCTATTTCCTCGTATTGATTAGGAGAAATTAGTTTTGCCTCCCAGGTAATGGAAACTATAAATTTAAGAGTATCTAAAATTAAAATACAGTCGCTTATTTTTTCAGTCTTCTTTTTTCGAGCGATAAAATAAGCTAAATATGAGTTTTCAAGTAAATCAAGAAATTTATTTTCAATTCTTACGCCAATGGTATAGCGGCGATCTTTAGGAATATGATTAACAATATTGAGCCACAGCAAATATCCCTCTTTGATTTTTTGGAGAATCGAAGAGCTAAAATAAGTTCGGGGGGGGTAAAAGATTTAATCATATATATAATTGTATCATTTCCTGGAAAAATTTACTTGCGTCTTGGGAAGAATTTTTGCGAGGCAAGAGGAAAAGAAAAGATGTTATAGATTTCTCTCTTCGCTTATCAGATAATTTATTAGACCTTCGAAGATCTTTGTTAGCTAAAACTTATAAGCCCGAGGGATATTTCGCTTTTAAAATTAATGATCCTAAACCACGAGATATTCACAAAGCCAGTGTCCGCGACCGTTTAGTGCACCACGCTGTTTATCGGGTTTTATACCCCTATTTTGATAATAAATTTATTTATAATTCCTATTCTTGTCGCCTAAATAAGGGTACGCATAGAGCATTGAGTCGTTTTCTGGGGTTTGGCGCAAGAATATCTCGAAATAATACCCGTACAGTTTGGGTTTTGAAAGGTGATATCAGAAAATTTTTTGCTAGTATTGACCATCAGGTTTTGAAGAATATTTTGATAAAATATATTAAAGACGAAAATACTCTTTGGCTACTCGCTAAAATTATTGACAGCTTTAACACTTCTGGGAAAGTTGCTAAGGGTCTACCGCTCGGAAATCTAACGAGCCAGCTCTTAGTTAATATTTACTTGAATGAATTTGATCATTTTATTAAGCGGCAGTTGAAAGTAAAATGCTACATCCGCTATGCTGACGATTTCGTGATTTTTCATGAAGATAAAAAGTATCTAGAAAATATTCTGCCCATAATTTCTGAATTTTTGAAACGTGAACTTAAATTAGAGCTTCACCCAGACAAATTATTTATCAAAACATTAAATTCTGGACTTGATTTCTTGGGTTGGATAAATTTTCCTAGCTATAAAGTATTACGTCAGGCAACTAAAAAGCGAATGTTTAGGAAATTAAAAGAGAATAGCTACAAAGAGGAATCTCTAAATTCCTATTTAGGGATGTTGAGTCATGGCAATGCTTTTAAAATTAAAAAGGAATTGTTAAGTAAGGGTTCAATAAATTAATATTTGAATTAGCCCAGTATTTATTAGCCTATTCTTAAGATGGTTGGATGTTGCTATCTAGAGTTAGGATTATACCTCTAATTCTTCTTTAACATTAACCACATTAGTTCGAACTTCGTCCACGACCCCGAGCCAACAACGTTTTGGTGTAGTAGACCGACAGGAGTCGTCTAATATTACTAAAAATTAAAAGAACTCAGTTCAAAGCTTAAGCTTTTATGATATTTATAATTTGATAGAAACCATCTGAAAATTGATGGTTTTTATTTATTAATTGACAGTAATTAGATAATTGTGTTATATTTTCTTAATGATCTTTGAAAAAAATATAATTAAACTAAAATAGGAGATAATAAAGATGAAAACTTATGTACAAGAACCGAAGATGGTTCTTTCTCTTGAAAAGGACGATGAAGCAAATCCTACCGGTATGCAGTTAAGAGTATGGAGTATTGATCGAGGAATTACTTTGCTTGTTCGTATGTTGCGACATAATTCAGATGTACATGAAAATTTGTGGGACAATAAGCGAACTAATAATGAGGTGTGCGACTATGTTTTAGATTTTTTAAAAAATCAAGGATTAGTAACAAACAAAGAAGCATGGGATTTTTCAGTTAATATTTCTAATACTCTTTCTAATCAAGATGAATATGAAGAGAAAAAAGATTGTATTTATTTTGCTTGGACTGTACAAGAATGGAGGTTAGATTTTTAATTTAAATTTAATGTTTCTACAATTAAAAACCGTCAATTATTTGATGGTTTTATTTTATATATGACTATATATTTAGTTTAAATTTAAAAACTGTTTAATAAAGTTGCTTTAGCAATAAACTGACAGGTGGATTATGGATAATAATTAAATTAGAAGAATTTGTAGACTTGTATTATTTGAATATTTAGAAATAAATCAATTTAATAGTTATTGTGATATAATATATAAATAGGTTTGTTAGGTTTTATTTTAGATATATTAATAATTATTTATTAACAGATAAACATTTTTTTTAAAGTAGATAAAATTTAGTATTAGAATATTTACCTTATGTTAAAAATATATTTAGCTAGACACGGACAAGATGAGGATAATAACAAGGGAATTTTAAATGGTCATAGAGATACATCTCTAACTAATCTTGGTTTTCAGCAAGCTAAAGATTTGGCTGAAAAAATTAAAGAGTTTGATATAAAAATTGATAAAGTATATTCTTCACCACTTAAAAGAGCTTTTGATACAGCTAAAACAATTACTAATTTTTTAGGTATAGATGAGCCAAAAATTATAAACGATTTAATTGAAAGAGATTTTGGTTCTATGACCGGAAAAAAAATATCTGAAATTGAAACTTTATGTTCACCAGATATTCTTAAAACTAAAACAATTACTTATTTTTTATCCCCCAAAGGAGCAGAAAATTTTTCCGATTTGCTTAAAAGAGCAAATTTAGTTTTAGATATAATTAAAAAAAATCATAATAGTGAAAACATACTATTGGTAACTCATGGTGATATAGGAAAAATGCTTTATACTGCCTATTATAATCTAAATTATTTAGATGTGTTAAAAGATTTTCATTTTGGAAATTCTGAATTACTATTATTATCCCCAAATTTAAAACCAGAAAATGCTCATATTTTTAACTTTAAACAATATAATCACTAAGCTTGTGATATTGTTAATTCAATGAAAAACATAAACAAAAAACTTAAAAATAATTTTTTATTCATAATAGTATTAGCCATTATTTTTATTTTTTTAACATATTCACATATTATTTTTCAAGAAGGTAATCCTTTTCCATTTTTTAAGGCGATGATAAAACTAAATACTAGTTCTTCTGAGTGTGTTAAAATTGATATTGACAATGAAAAATATTTAACCAAAAGAAGTGATGGTTTAGAAATTATTGAAAATAAATTAAGTAATGAAGATTATCATTTTATTCAACAACTAGGATCAGGATATGTATTTAGAAATGAAAATTTTGATATATTAATTGTAAGCAGAAGACTATATTCCCGATTCTATTATATATGGACAATAGGGAAGTCAAATAATTTTAGAGAATCAATAGAATGGAATGATTATGTTAATGAAGAATATGGTTTTAGATTTAGTTATCCTTTGTTTTCCATTTCTAACTATTATTGGTCAAATTTAAATAACGATAAAAGGATGTTATCTGATCTATTAGTTCCAAATAAAGTTTTTAGTAAAAACAATAATTTTTATCTTAGTCAAGAATATAATTTTGAAATTAATTTTAAGACAAATGAGTTGGTAAAGATAAAGAATACTTTTATTCCTGAATACAATGAAGATAAGTTAGTCTATCCTGTTCCTTGGCATATAGTTATTTTTGAGGTAAATAATGAAAAAGATTTAGATGAAGTGATAAAGAAAAAATTAGGCATGGGTTGTAGTTTCAAAGAAAAAAAAGAAACTAATTTTCCTGGAAATTATCGAGTGGAAATTAATGGAGATGGAAAAGACTTGGGAGAAACACTTTGTCCGGTAAATTATGCTAGCTATATAATATATAATCCATCTACACAGAAAGTAGCCTTTTGGAGTTTAGGTCAAGAATGTAATATTGGCTTAGGTTTTATGTCAGAAAATTGTTTTGATTTTGAAATATCTGAATCTTTTTATTTCTTTTAGTTTAAATATCTTTAATAATTTTAGATAGAAAAAAACCGCCAATTTTTGACGGTTTTGTTTTTTAAAATGAGTAATTAAGTTTTAGATTTCCAAAGAATAGCCCATAAGATCCATATTCACTCAAAGCGGTTGAATACATAGTAGAAAAATCTAAAGAAATTCTTTTAGAAATATTTCCTTTAATCAAAATTTTTCCATAAAAATATTCTTTATTTAAATCATTAATACTTTGAATTCCACCACCAATTTCTGGTTTTAAGAGAATATTATCTTTAAAGATCGCGATGTTTTTGTATAAACTTAGAGTATATGTATCAAACTTCATTGGACAAAAATAGAAAGAAGATACATTGTTGGCGCGCATAATTTTATTGGTTGAATTAAGAACAGCCCAATCATTGATAATCCAGGCAAGTCTTCCAATATAAATATGTCTTGAGTTATTATCAGTAAACTGTTGATTAATATAACCACCAATTAAAATTAACTTATCTTTGATTATATAATAATCAACAGTTAATCCATTAGAGAATACAGAGTGTTTTTTGTCTAAGGCTCTGCTAGTTTCAATTAAGCTACGTGAAAAAAATATTTCCGAGTATAGCTTATTTCTACGACCGACTTTTATTATCCCCTCATAAATGAATGGTTTCCAATCTGATAAAAATTGTTCGGCAGATAAATCAAGAGAGAATTTTTCATTTGGTTTTACTGAAAAATTTAATCCAGCATAGTTTAGATAATTTTTATTATCATCTAAAATTAAAACATTACCAAGCTCTACACCCAAAGAAAGAGTGTCGGTCCCTCTTTGATAACCAAGCCATGATTTTGATAACAAGTTTTTGTCGCTGTCTGTGAAAAAATCTGAGCCTATTTCAACTTTATTGTTTTGTGAAAAAACAATACTTGATGAAAACAGAAGAATAAACAACATAGCAATATTTTTGCTTTTTTTTGTTCCCCAGTTTTTCTTAAGCTTCAACATTTCACTGACATAACCAGATAGTGTTGCCGGTGTTTGAATAATTTGGAATAAAATCACATAAGATATCATTCCTAAAAAATTCTTAGACATCTTTAAACCAATCTCCTTAAAAGTTCTTTTTTGAAAATAATAAAGGATAGTAGTAAAAGCAAGACTAAGTGGAATAATCCATAAGGTTTTTATGCCGGCTAGCAAGTGATAGTTAAAGAATATTGAAGCAATAACCGAGGGAATAAATATAAAAGCAAAAACAAAATCAATATAAGGAAAAAATAAATTATACCAAATAAAGATTGTTGAGAGTCTTGCTTTGAATAATAATCTCCAATTTAGTCTAAATGCTTCAATCATTCCTCGTGACCATCTTTTTCTTTGATGAAAAAACTGTTTATAACTATCAGGAGTTTCGGTTAAAGCGATAGCTTTAGTTGAATGATAGGTTTTGTAATTAGCTTTTAATATATCCCAAGAAAGGACAATATCTTCACCGACTACGTGTTTCCAGCCACCCATTTCAATTAATAAACTTTTTTCATAAGCAGAAAAAGCGCCTTGACATACCAAGGTGCCTGAATACATTGATTGTATTCTTTTAACTAAAGATATGCCAAACAAATAATCCCATTCTTGGATTTTTGTAATCCAATTTTTTTTAGGATTTCTAGAAATTACAGTACCGGCTACAGATTTATATTCATTATTTAAATGACAAACCAAACATTGTACTGCGTTGTCGGTTCCCAGTGTCGTATCTGCGTCCATAGAAACAATTACATCATATTTGGATTCTTTTAAACCAGCATTTAAAGCAGCTGATTTTCCGGAATTTTCTTCAAGAGTAATTAGTTTATAGGAATACCTTCTAGGATAAGAAATAAAGTTATTAACAATTGCTGATGTTTGATCGCTTGAGCCATCGTCAATTACAATTACCTCTAATTGACCATTGAATTTTTGTTCTTCAATGGCAATGAGCGGTTTTAGGATATTTGTTTCTTCGTTAAAAGCAGCAATAAGAATTGTTGTATCTATCTTTTTGCTTAGATCGACTTCAATTCTTTTATCAAAAATCATAGAAGAATACATGAATACTATTACAAATCCTGGAATGAATGCAATTCCAGATAAAGCAAAAATCATAAAAAAGTATGAAACTGCTTCCTTAACTTCATTCATCCATTCTTTGGCAATAAATATAGATATTACTACCCATAGCGCAGCTAATATTATCGAAAAGATAAATTTAAGCTTTAAGTGTTGATTTTCTTTATCAGACAGTTTTTTAATCTTTTTAGAAAAATTTCTGTTACTACTATAATTATTTTTTTCCATTTAACAATTTTTATTTAGTTTTTAAGGAACAAAAAACTTATTATTAATAAATAATAAGTTATAATAACAACTAATTTATATCATAAAATTGAGTAAATGTCAATACATATTAATAATAAAAAACCCTGAAGTAGTTAAACTCCAGGGTGTTTTTTAAAAAGCATAGATTTTGATAATTCTTGGTAATGAAATGTCTTTTATTTTTAAATCATTTAAATATGAAAAATGCATTTTAATTTCACATTTATCTTTTTCATTCCAAATCAAAACCAATTTATCATTTTGACAATCAAGCCAAACATATGAATCATTATTTGCCGGAAGCACAACAGTTTCTCCACTTGGCCAGAAAATCCCATAATTGAGAAGGGAAGAACATTTTGTACTTGAAATAGCAAATTCTAAATCATAATAATTTTTGTTTTTTTGCCAATATGAGTGTAGTTCGTAAAGTGATAATGTATCACTTCTTTCAGTTAGGCGGTTTAAACAATCATTGTTAAACCTTTCTTCTTCTTCCAAAAATAAATCTAAATCAAGTTTCTGAGCTTGGGTTATTGTTGGAAAAAATAATATTAGAAAACAAACAAATATTAATTGTTTTTTCATAGTATATGTTTTTTTGGTTGTTTTAAAGAACTATTATTCTCAAATATAGTATTATAAATAAATGATGTCAAATAAATAGTGTCAAATATTTGATAATATGTTATAATAAAATCAAATAAGAATAATACTTTTTGTATGAAAAAAAATAATTCAAAATTACTAATTGTTAGTTTTTTAGTTGTCTCTGTTTTTACTGTTTTTTCTTTAATTAAAGTAAATAACAGTAAGGCCGAAGATAATTTAGCTGAAAGACTCTCAGGTAAAATTCTCTTACAAGTAGAGAAAAATGGAGAAGCTTGGTATGTGTCTCCAGACAATGATAATAAAAGGGTTTTTCTAAATAAACCAGAACAAGCTTTTATGACTATGGTTCAGTATGGAGTAGGGATTAGAAGTGTTGATTTACGAAGAATCCCTGTTTCTCTTGATTATCTTTCTGGTCATGATTCAGATGGTGATGGTTTACCTGATGATTTTGAAAAAGCTTATGGCACAAATCATTTAAGTGCAGATAGTGATTCCGATGGTTATAATGATTTATTGGAATTAAATAATAACTATGACCCTAATTACGGAAATGCCTATAAATTAAGTTATGATGAGAGTTTTGCTGAAAAAAATAAAGGACGCATATTTATTGACGTAGAGCAAGGAGGAGCTGCTTGGTATCTTAGTCCAGAAAACAATAAAAGATATTATTTAGGAAGACCAGACAATGCTTTTCAAATAATGAAAAATCTAGGTATTGGAATTTCTAATGAAAATCTTTCTAAAATTCCAGTTGAATCAAGTCAGTCATATTATGCTAATAATGAATTTGGTTTTAGTTTTGAATTAACAGATTCTTGGAAAAATTATTTAACCTCGGAACATTTTACAGATTTTAATTATGATAATAATAATTATCAAGTAAGAGAGATTATTTTTGGTCTTCAACCAATTGCCAAAGATTTAGAAAATGATTATTACAACTTAACCGAAGAATCATTTACTAACATGTTTACGGTTTATGTAATAAATAATAGCGATTATCAATACATGATAGATAAAGGTTATAAATTTTCGATTAGTGATTACATGTATGATTTGGTAAAATTAGGCAATAATAATTATTATACATTTTTAAGAGATAAAGACATCTTTGAAAATTCATATAATAATGATTATATCTATAACAAAAAACAAGAAGCTTCAGTATTTTTAAATAACATAAATATTTATGATATTGATTTTTCTACAAATTTAGATAATAGAAATGAAATAAGTTATTTATGTAAAAATGATTATGTAGCTGCTGCTGCTGGAGGAAGTATTTACCCGGTTGCTGATAAATATAAACATTTAGATAATTTTGGTCCACTTTTTACCTCATCTATTTGTGAAAGTAAAAGAATTCAGGAAATACCCGGGGTAACCGGTGATTATTATTATCATGGATCATTTTTAAAATTAAACAGCAGTCCAAGTCCTTCTTTATTGGCAAATCTTAGATTAGCTGGCTACCATTGTAATTACACTAGAATTAGTGATGAAAATTGTACTGAATGGATTTTAGATGAAGTTACTTCACTTAGCAGTGTAATGAGGCTCAAGTCTTATGTTAGTGAAATTAAAAGTGATGATTGTGTGATGTGTGGTGAAGCTGAAGATTATTCTAATTAATTTTTATGAATATATTTCTTAGATGGTTTATTAATGCCGCATCAATACTAATTGCTGCCTACTTAATTCCTCAAGTTTCAATTTCTGGCATTTGGGCCGCTCTTATTCTGGCCCTTGCTCTTGGTTTTTTAAATATTACCATTAAACCATTGTTAATTATTTTAACTCTTCCAATTAACATATTAAGCTTAGGTTTATTTACTTTTATAATAAATACAATAATAATATTTCTTGCTTCCAGTATGGTTAAAGGAGTTGAATTATCAGGTTTTATTCCTGCTCTAATATTTAGTATTCTTTTAGCCATACTTCAAACATTTTTTTATTCAGTCTCCAAAAAATCAGAAAGATAAAAAAAGTATAAATTTAAAATAAAAAGAACGAATTATTCGTTCTTTTTTTTGTTTGTGTGAATAGACTATTTTTATTTATTTCTTTCTTCTAAGAATTTCTCCATATTTTCTTGTGAAGAATTTATAATTCTTTCTGGTTCAATTTTTAATTCTTTAAGTAAATCAATTAATTCAAGTAATCTTGATGCTCCTTTAGAACGAGCAGAGTTTTTAATTCCTTCAGGATTGGTATTACTATTGTTTTTAATATCATATCTTTCTAATTGATCAAAGTTATGAAAGTCAAAAACAATAGAATATTTTAATTTTTTATAATCAGTTGTTTTCTTTAAAAGAGTTCTAAAGTATTCTTTATTTGGATCAAAAGAGGAAAGATTGATTTCAAATCCTTTATTGTTTTTTTGCATAGCTTCTAAGATTTCACTCCAGCTGTCCCAATATTCTTTTTTTAAATTATTAAAAAGAGAATTATATTCTTTCATTTTCTCATCTTTAATTTCTACTTTACCAATAATTTGTTTTATACTATCCCAATCACCTTTATCTTCTAATTCTTGTAATTTTGGTCCAATTTCTTTATCTTTATAGCATTTTTTAAAATAACGCCAATCGTTTTGATAGAATTCTATATAACGATAAGGGTGGCCAATAATATCAACCTCCTTATTATTTGCAGCCGCTAAAAATATTTTTTTAATATTTTCTGGTGTAGTTGGAAGTTTGGTTTTATGTCTTGAAGCTACCACTAAATCCATTTTATTTAAAATTGAGTTAGGAACATCTATTACTGCTTTATCCTCATCATTAAAAAGTATGTTTGCCTCTACAGCTTGATAGGCTTTTGTTTTAAATTTACCTTCTTTATTTATCTCATTTATTTTCTCTTGCTGTTTTAATAGAGATTGACATATTGGATGATCTTCTTCTAATTCTTTTGGATTTCCAGGATCAGATGAGTGCTCGGAAAAATAGAGAAAATCTAGTCCTAATTTTTCAGCATAAGACAGAAGTCTGGTTTCACTGTGAACCATATCTTCTTTTCCGCCACCCATTTCTTG
>CAZMJW010000002.1:22034-23035 GCA_964566915.1 uncultured Gammaproteobacteria bacterium | reverse complement strand
GGATATACTAAAAAACATGTCAACTTAGATGAAAAAGAATTATTTGCTAATTTACAATTATTAAAGAAAGAATTAATTTTTAAAAAAGAGGCTAGCAATCTATTTGTTAGAGAACTAAGGAAGGGATCTTTAAATGGTATTATTGGAAATGTTATGCAGTTATTTTCTGGTAGGTATTTGTATGATAGCATTAAATAAAAAGCAGTAAACTTACTATATTTTATTATTAAGAATCATCCTTTTTTGATGGCAATAAAAGAAGTGCAGCCTATTCATTTATTTGGTTTTTTAAATAAAGCTGGTGTTTTAGATATAGATAAAATTAATCCTAATACTTTAACAACGCTAACAATTTTAATTGCTGAGAGTAATCCAAAAGAAAAGGAAAAAATAATAAAATTAATTTTAACTATTATTGAGAAAAGAGATGATTAGATTATATTTTAATATAATTTAAAATATAATTATGTATTATATTTAATCAAGATATTTAATTTAACATTTAAAATATTTTATGAGTTTTGAAAATATTTAAAAAATTGATATAATTATTATAGTTAATAATTAAAACAAAAATATGGAAAATGAAGAACAACAATTTAATAATGTTCAATCACCAAATTTAGCAGACAATCAAGTAGCTTCTTCTGATAGTGAAGTAAGTTTAAAGGATTGGATTATTTCAATTCTAATCATGGGAATTCCAGTTGTTGGAATTGTTATGTTATTTGTTTGGGCTTTTGGAAAAAACGAAAATAAAAGTAAGGCAAACTGGGCTAAGGCAAATCTAATATGGTTAGCTGTGTTTGCAGTTATTTTTATATTTACTGGAGCTAGTATCATAAGAGCAATTATGGGATAGTAAATAAACATTTATTTTAAAAGGACTGTATTTTTAATACAGTCCTTTTTTAATATTTGTTTAAGATTTTATTGTTCTTTAGATTCTTCTTCAACTTCTTTAACCACCTTTTTATGTGATTTATAGAAGCCCATTAAGA
>CAZMJW010000002.1:0-22024 GCA_964566915.1 uncultured Gammaproteobacteria bacterium | reverse complement strand
TAGAAGACCGCCAATAATAATTCCTACAACATTTAAAATGTAAATATATAGAGAGTCTATAAATATGCTGTATGATTGATCAGCTAAAGCAAGACCCATAGCAGCTATTGGGGGAAGAAGGGTTACGGTTACGGCAGCACCAGGAAGAGCACCAATGACATTTTTTTTAGCCCAAGCAAAACTGGCAGCTGCTCCAGCAGCGATTGGAACAAGAAGAGTAGCTGGACTAAATATATTCATTATTTCAATAAAGTTAATAGAAATTAAATTATATTCAGAAATTACTCCAATAAAAACGGTTACTAGTAATGATGATAGGGTGGAAATTATGAATATAAGAATAGATCTAATTAAAACCTTAATATTTAATATAGTAAGAGATAGAGAAATTGCTAAAACCGGTGAAAGCATTGGAGCAACCAGCATTCCTCCAACAAGAAGAATAACACTATCTCGAATTAGACCAACTGAAGTAATAAAGGCAGAAATAGCTAAGAGAAAATAAAAACCGGGTTGAAGAGATGATGAATTAATTATTGTTGTGCAAAATTCATCTCTGTCAGATTTAGAAATAGCAAAAGAGTAATTATTGCTTGTTTCTCCGCTTTGAATATTTTTAAATCTTTTAAATAATTTCATATATAGTATTTGTAAATATAATAATATTTTAGCATTTTAAAAAGCGCTTGCCAATCTGACAAGCGCGTTTATTTTCTTATTTTTTTGTTTTTGGTTTAATCTTGAGTTTTAAATTCCAGTCACCATAGTTATCGTGATAATCGATATCATATTTTAGGTGTTGGCAATTTTTTATTACTTCAATGATTTGATCAAGTTCTTCATATTGAAGATTTTTTTTCTTTTTCTTTTCTTTTTCTTTTTTTAAGACATTATTTCTTTTATCGTTAATACTTGATAATGTCTCAATAAGGACAATGTTTGAATTGCACTCTTTGTTCTCTTTAGGGAAATCTGGTTTAAAATACCAGTTAGCTGGTATGGTCATTTCGGTTTCTGGTGAAATAATTCTTAAACCACCCTGGGTGGTAAAAAATTCACTACGACAATTACCGTTACCTTTATTAATGATTAATTTACAAATTAAATCATTCTCATTAAGATAAATAAAACGATTTTTATCAGCAAATTCAAGTTTTACTTTCAAAAACTTATTTCCAAAATGTCTTTTTAAAAAACCAAATTCAATGTAATTTATTTTTTCATCTTTATTTAGATATTTTTGAAAAAAGTTTAACCTTTCTTCGGAGCTTAACATCCTTAAATCTTGTATCAATACAGGATATTTTAAATGATGTTTCCATTTCTTATACCAGTTTGGAATTAAAACAAATGAAATTGAATTAAAAATTAATATTATCAAGATCAAAATAAGTAGAGCTAATAGAAAATTAAATTTTTTATCAGAACAATTATTCTCTTGAATACTTTCATTTTTACCAATAAAATTGGACATTGTTGAAACCCCGGCATTAATAGTAGTGTCAGTGTTATGATTTTTTTTAATTTTTAACAATTCATTTTCACTAATTTTCCAAATACAATCGTAATTGTTATTTAAGGGCTCTTTGGCAACAACTTTTTTTATTCCTTTGGGGTACATGGGGAGTAAAATAGTGTCGCCGACTTTTATTGAGTCCAAATTTTCAAAGCGATCTTTGTTCAGATTCATTGTTTCTTGGTAAAAAGAGAAAAAATCAATTTCCGGTTTTTCTTTAATGCTTTTCTTTAACTCTTCTACATTTGGAACGGGTAAGCCTTCGGGATACATTATTTCTTGTCCAGACAAACTGAAAACAAAAACTAGGGCGATTAACAGTAGTAGATTTTTCATTTTATTAAGTTTTTAAGTTACATATTCTAATTAATTTTCATTGAATTGTATCATAGTTTATCAATATTGTCAATTTATTTTTTTTTGTTTATATTTTTGTTTATTTAAAAACGTATTGACAATGTATTAATATTGATATACAATATTTATACGTAAATAATAATAATATGAAAACAAAAAATAGTGAACAATTACAAATAAGGATAGATGCAAAAACAAAAAAAGAGGCTAAAGAAATATTAAATAGTATTGGTCTGGATTTAAGTTCAGCGATAAAATTATATTTAAGGCAAGTTATTAATTTTGGTCATTTGCCCTTTGAGTTAAGAGAAGAAAATGGTTTAACATTATCCAGTCGAGATGTTTTAAAAGACTCAATTAAAAGTGCTGAAAATAGCAAAAAATCATTCACTAGCGCTAAATCCTTAATTAAGGATGCTCTAAAGGATTAAATTATGGTCTCTCTAAGATATTCAAAAAAATTTAAAAAAGATTTAAGGTTATTTAAAAATGATAAAAAAGTAATTTCAGAATTAGAAAATATTTTAGATTTTTTAATTTTTGAAAGAACATTACCGAAAAAGTATTTGAACCATGGTTTAAAAGGTGAATTTAAGGATTGTTTTGAATGTCATATTAAGCCAGATATTTTATTGATTTATAAGATTAAAAAAGAAGAGCTATGTATATTGTTATTAAGAATAGGGTTTTATTCAGATCTTTTTTAAATTTAGTTTATGTTAAACAAAGAACAAGAGATTAAAAAATTGGAAAAAGAAATGTTGGTTAACAAGAACTTGCCTTTTGATACTAATTTAATAATTGGTGATGGAAATTGTGATTCTGATATTTTGTTTATCGGTGAAGCTCCGGGAACTAAAGAAGATGAACTTGGCATTCCTTTTGTGGGCCGTTCAGGAAAATTACTTGAAGAAAGTTTAAACGAAATAGGAATAGAAAGGAAAAATGTATATATAACAAATATAGTTAAAAGAAGACCACCTGAAAATCGTGATCCTAGTTTTGAAGAGATAGAATTCTATAGACCATATTTAAAAAAACAATTAAAAATAATAGAACCTAAGATAGTTGTTACTTTAGGACGCTTTGCTTGGAATTATTTTTATCCCTTGGGAAAAATTAGTCAAAATCAAGGTAATTTTTTTAAGTTTGAAAGTTATAAGTTTGTAATATTTCCTATCTATCATCCGGCAGCAGTATTATATAATCCAAAAAACAGGGAAGAATTTAAAAAAAGTTTTCAGAAATTAAAAAGATTTTTAAATACAAAAAAACAAGCATAGTGCTTGTTTTTTAAATTGCGTTGTATTTATTTTATTTATTTTTCTAGATATTTCTTTATTTCATTATATACATCATCTATACTCATTTCGCCATCAATTTCTATAAGTTTTTCGTTATCTTGATAAAACTTTAGAAGTATTTTTGATTCTTTTTCGAAAACAGCTACTCGGCTTTTAACTGCTTCTGGATTTAAATCATCACTTCGACCAGTTATCTTTGCTCTTTCGGTAAGTCTTCTTAAAGCTTCTTCAGGTGATACTTTTAAATAAAAAAAGTAATCTATTTCTTTATTTATATTTTGACAAATTTCTTCAAGCATTTTAGCTTGTGAGATCATGCGAGGAAAACCATCAAAAATAATACCATTCTCTTTAATTGATTCACCAACATTTTCAATAACTTGTTTCATTAAGTCGTCGCTAATTAAAGTACCGGAGTCAACATATGATTTAATTTTTTGACCCAATTCTGAGCCAGAAGTAATTTCTTCTCTTAATCTATCCCCCATACCAAACTGAATAAGATTAAAGTCAGTATTAATTTTAATTGCTTGAGTTGTTTTTCCACAAGCTGGAAGCCCGTAAAGGCAAATAATTTTTCCCATATCTTTATTTTATTTTAAAAAGAGAATTATAGAAAGAAAATTTGATTTTGGCAAGTTTTTTGCTTTACAATACTGTTTTTTTTGAGTAGAATGAAGGTAAAACAAATACTAAATATTATATTTATGAGACAATCACAGCTTTTTACAAGAACTATAAAAGAATTACCAAAAGATGAATCAAGTTTTAATGCTCAAGCTTTAATAAGAGCTGGTTTTATTGATAAGTTATCATCTGGAATATATTCTTTCCTTCCTTTAGGTTTAAAGGTTTTAAATAAAATTAGAAATATTGTTAGTGAAGAAATGGAAAAACTTGGTGGTCAAGAGATAAGTATGCCGGCCTTAGCACCAAAAGAAAATTGGCAAGCAACTGGTCGCTGGGATGAAATGGATGTTCTTTTTAAACTGGGAGCAGCTGATAAAAAAGAATACGCACTAAATCCTACTCATGAAGAAATAATTTCACCATTGGCTAAAAAGTTTATTCTTTCATATAAAGATTTACCATTTTCTCTTTATCAAATTCAAACTAAATTTAGAAATGAAAAAAGAGCTAAAGCAGGTTTAATGAGAGGAAGAGAATTTTTAATGAAAGATCTTTATTCTTTTCATGAAAATCAAGAAGATTTAGATATTTTCTATGACACAGCAATTGAGTCATATAAGAAAATATTTGAAAGACTTGGTTTGGGAGATAAAACATATTTAACCTATGCTTCTGGTGGAAGTTTTTCTAAGTATTCTCATGAATTTCAAACTGAAAGTGAGGCTGGTGAAGATATTGTATATCTTTGTCCTGAATGCAATATTGCTGTTAACAAGGAAATTATTGAAGAACAAAATTCTTGTCCTAAATGTGGAAACAAAGAATTAAAAGAAATTAAATCTATTGAAGTAGGTAATATTTTTAAACTTGGAACAAAATACTCAAATCCTTTTAATTTAGTATATAAAGATAAAGAAGGTAATGATAAAGATGTAATTATGGGTTGTTATGGTATTGGTATTAGTCGTATTATGGGTAGTGTAGTTGAGGTTTGTCATGACGAAAAAGGAATTATATGGCCGGATAATATTGCTCCTTTCAAAGTTCATCTGTTATCACTTTCTTCTAATGAAGAAGCTAGTAAGGTTTATGAAGAATTAAAAAATAAAGGAATTGAAGTTTTGTATGATGATAGAGATGTTTTTGCTGGAGAAAAATTTGCTGATTCTGATTTAATTGGTTGTCCTTATCGTTTAATTATTAGCGCTAAATCACTAAAAGAAGGAAAAGCTGAACTTAAATATAGAAATAGTGGGGAAGTAGAAATGATTGATTTAAATAATATTGTTAATAAATTATAATAAATATATATGTTTAAAAGATTAATTGGTAAATTAAGCCATGATTTAGGAATTGATTTAGGTACAAGAAATACTCTTGTTTGTTTAACTGACAAAGGAATTATTATCAATGAACCAAGCGTGGTAGCAATTAATAAAAGAACTAATGAGATACTCGAAGTTGGTGAATCAGCAAAAAAAATGGTTGGCAAAACCCCTGGTCATATAGAAGCGGTAAAACCTTTAGTTGATGGTGTCATTTCTGATTTTGAAATTACTGAAAAAATGCTTAAGTATTTTATCAATAAAGTACATGCTGAAAACTTTTCTTTAATTCCAAGACCACGAGTGGTAATTGGTATTCCTCTTGATTTAACTGAAGTTGAAAAAAAGGCAGTTGAAGATGCTGCAAAATCTGCTGGTGCAAGAAAGGTATATTTAATTGAAGAAGCAATGGCGTCAGCTATTGGAGCAAGACTACCAGTTACTGAAGCTACTGCTACAATGATTGTTGATATTGGTGGCGGAACAACTGAAATAGCCGTTATTTCCTTAGGTGGTGTTGTAACCTGGAAGTCACTTAAAGCAGCAGGAAATGAGTTTGATATTAATATAATTGATTATATTAGAGAAGAATTTAATATTTTAATTGGTGAACAATTAGCGGAAAAAATAAAAGTAGCAGTTGGTAGTGCAATTCCTTTTGATACACCTCAAGAAATTGAAGTGAGAGGTAGAGACCTAGTAACTGGTTTACCAAAAGCGGTAATGATTAATGATAAACAGGTTAGAGAAGCAATAAATAAAACAATTACTAAAATTATTAATAATATTAAAACTATTCTTGAAACAACACCCCCGGAACTTGTATCAGATATTTACGAAAGAGGTTTATATTTGTCAGGTGGTGGTGCATTATTAAGGGGTCTTGATAAAGCAATTTCGGCAGCCGCAAAAATTCCTGTACGCATAGTTGATGATCCTCTAACCTGCGTGGCTAGAGGAACGGGTATTTTGTTAACCGATGAAGAGTTATTAGAAAAGGTTGTTTTACCAACTAGTTCTGAATAATTTTATTTAAAATGATAAATATAAGAAAAAAAAATCCATTTACTATTTCTCTGGTTATTTTAATAGTATTAGCAATTTTGCATTTTAGCGGAATAATTAGACCTCTAGAGAATTTTTTTCTATATTTAGCTAGACCTTTGGCAGCTAAAGTATTTAATTCGGGTTCAAATTTGAGTGATTCTTATTCAAATAGTCAGTCAAAAAAAGATTATTTTGTTGAAATTGATAATTTAGAAAAGAGGATTGCAGAATTAACTAATTATCAAGCTTTATATCTAGAATCTTTAGATGAGAATAAAAAATTGAAAGATACACTTAATTTTTCTAAAGAAAGCGGTTTTAATCTTTTAGCATCTTCAGTTGTTGCAGGAGAATTAATAGATAGTGAAGGAAGAGATATTATTATCAATCGAGGAAAAAAAGATAATGTTAAAAATGGTTTAGCTGTTGTTGATGAGCAAGGAATTCTAATTGGAAAAGTAATTGAAGTTAAAGATAATATTTCTAGAGTTTGTTTGTCAATTGGTTCTGATTGTGATTTTGCAGCCGCTATTTTAAATAGTAACAAGACTCAAGGTATAGTTAGTGGTAATTTAGGTTTAACCGTAAAAATGAATTATATTCCTCAATCTGAAGAAATTAAAGTAGATGATGTAGTAATAAGTTCAGGTCTTGAAGGTTTAATACCACGTGGACTTGTTATTGGTAGAGTAAACGAAGTTAAAAGAGAAGATAATGATATTTGGCAAGAGGCTATTATTGAATCACCAGTAAATTTTGATAATCTTACAATTGTTTCAGTTATAATTCCTTAATTAATATGACTAAAAAAATATTAATTAATAGCATATATGTAATCTTTCTATCTATAATAGCTATTTTACAAATTGCTTTTTTTTCTGCTTGGAATGGGTTTTTTTCTTCACTTAATTTAATTATAATTTTTTTGGTATTTATTTTATTTTTTTATAATTTAAAAGCTGCCTTAATAGCTGCTTTTATTTTTGCTTTTTGGTTAGAAATATTTTCTTTTAATTTTTTTGGAATTTTTATTATTTCTTTACTTTTAACATTGTATATTATTGAAAAATTATCATTTTCTTGGTTGACTAATCGTTCTCTTTATTCCTTTGTTATATTAAATATATTAGCTGTTTTATTTTATCAATTAATATCGCAAAGTATTTTATATTTTTCAGATTTAGAAAATTCTCGATTTTTAATTTTTACCTCCGCTTTTTGGTTAAATGCTTTTTATCAAATATTTTGGTGTTTTCTGATCTCTATTTTTTCCTTTAATTTTATGATTGCATTTAATGATCGTTATCGACCAGATTTCTTGGGAGGAAAAATGAAGAGTCTATAATTTTAAATAATAGTGTTTTTGTGTTATTATCAATAAAGAATATAAATAAATTTATGAAATACGATTTTATTACAATTGGAGGAACAACTAGAGATATCTCATTTTTTACAGATCAGGGAATATTGATAAAGAACCCAAATCCAAAAGATGTTTTAAGACAAGAATTGTTAGCTTTTGAATATGGTGCAAAAATTAAAGTAAATAATTTCCATTATTCATATGGAGGGGGTTCAGCTAATACAGCGGTTTGTCTGAGAAATTTTGGTTTTCAAACAGCTTGTTTAACAACGGTTGGTGATGATGAAAATGGTAAAAAAATTATTGAAAATTTAGAAAAAAGAAAAATAAAAAAGAATTTAGTAAAGACTATTAAAAAAGAAGAAAGTGGTTCATCTTTTATTTTAGTAGCTCCATCTGGAGAAAGAATTATTTTTTCTCAAAGAGGTTCAAATCATCGTTTAAAAATTGATAATCAAGATTTAAATGAACTAAAGAGATCAAGAAATGTTTATATAGCTTCTTTAGCGGGTGATTGGTATAATAATTTAAGAAAAATATTTACCGTTGCTAAAGACAATGGTCAAAAGGTGTTTTGGAATCCAGGAATGACACAGCTTTTAAGTGGACCTAAAAAAATTGGATCGTTTATAAAAAAAGTTACTGTTTTGGCTATTAACAAAGACGAAGCTCTACAATTAATTCATGAAACTGATGTTTTTAAAGAAAAAGGGGATAGGTATTTTAATAATTCAAATAATTTAATAAAAGAAATATATAAATTTGGGCCAAAAATAGCCATTATGACCCTTGGTCCTAAAGGAGTTATTGCCTATGATGGTCACAAGATTTATCGTCGTCATATTATTAAAGAAAGAAAAAGGGTAGATACTACTGGTATTGGTGACATATTTAATTCTTCTTTTGCCGCTGGTTATATTTTATATGAAGGAGATATAGATAAAGCTTTTGATTTAGCTCTAAGAAATGCTGCTAGTAAAGTTGGTTACTTGGGTGCTCAGAATGGTTTACTCTCAATTAATAAAGATGGTAAATTAATTAAAAGTAATAATTAGAATCTTATGTGCATTTTTTGCCAAATAGTAAAAGGTGAAATTCCATGTTATAAAATATACGAAGATGATAAAGTTTTAGTATTTTTAGACATTAAACCAGTAAATCCTGGACATTGTTTAGTAATACCAAAAAAACATTTGGAAAATATTGAAGAAATAGATGAAGAGTATTTAAGTCATTTAGTTATAATAGTAAAAAAAATTGGTAATAAAATTAAAAATAATTTAAATGTTTTAGGATATAATGTGCAAGTGAATAATGATCCAGTTGCCGGTCAAGAAATACCTCATCTTCATTTTCACATAATACCAAGACATAAAAATGATAATCTTAAGCTTTTTCCACAAAAGAATTATAATACTGGAGAAGCAGAAGAAATTGTAAAAAAATTAATTAAAGATTAAACTTATGTCAAACAAAAAAATTTTTATAATCGAAGATGACGCTGATTTACTTTATGGTCTCGAATCAGAGTTTTCTGCAGATAACTTTGAAACTGCTACTAGTTATGGAGATGAAGAAATTAGTGAACTATTAAATAATATTAGAACTTTTAAACCAGATTTTATTATCATAGACTTAATTTTACCAAAAACTGATGGTTTTGATATTATTAAAAAAATAAAAGAAGATGAAGAAATTAGCCAAGAACAAATATTTGTTTTCACTGATTTGAGTGAAGAAGATAGTCGTATTAGGTCCTTAGATATTGGAGCGGACTATATTTTCTTTAAAAATGATTTTGATACCTATGAATTTGCTGAAAAGGTTAAAAAAATAATATTAAATAGAGAAAAAATTAAAGCTAGTTCGGTGGAAGACGAAGTTGATGTAGATGAAGATGATGATTCGGGAATTGTTTTTGCTTAAAATTAAAATTGACTTAATCAATTAAAGATACTAATATAAATCAGTATTAGTTTTATTATGTTTATAAAAAGAATCGGGATTGATCTCGGTACAACTTACACTTTAATATACCTTCCTAAAAGAGGTATTGTTATTAACGAGCCTAGTGTGGTAGCGGTGTCTATTGCCGATAAAAAAATATTAGCGGTTGGAAATGAAGCAAAAGATATGATTGGACGAACTCCAGATACTATTAAGGCAGTTAGACCCTTAAAAGAGGGTGTAATTGCTGATTATCGAGCAACTGAAGCAATGATTAGGTATTTTATAAATAAAACAATCGGAGGAATGAGGCTTTTTAGACCAGAGGTAATGGTAGCAGTTCCGGCTGGAATTTCTTCTACAGAAAGAAGGGCTGTAATTGAAGCAACTATCGCTGCTGGTGCAAAAGCAGCCTATATCATTAAAGAGCCGGTAGCAGCTGCTATTGGTGCTGATATACCAATTGGTTCAGCTACAGGACATATGGTTATAGATATTGGTGGTGGTACCGCGGAAATGGCGGTAATTTCTCTTGGTGGAATTGTGGCTTCAACATCAGTTAGGGTTGGTGGTAACAAATTTGATCAAGCAATTTTAGAATATATTCGAAAAAAATATAATTTAGATATTGGTGAAAGAACAGCTGAAGAAATTAAAATAAATATTGGATCAGCTCTATACATGGAAGATAAATTAGAGATGGAAATTAGAGGAAGAGATATAGTTACCGGACTTCCAAGAGGAATTACGGTAAATAGCGATGATGTTACTGAGGCAATTCAAAATGAACTTGAATCTATTATATCAGCTGCTAAAAAAGTATTGCATCAAACCCCACCAGAGTTATCAGCTGATATTATTGATAAAGGGATTGTTTTAACGGGGGGCAGTAGTCTGCTTAGAAACATTGATAAATTGATATCTAGAACCACTGGTGTTCCAGCTTATGTTGCTGATGATGCAATCTTATGCGTAGCTAAAGGCGCTGGGGTTGCCTTAGATAACTTGGATTCATACAAAAGAAGTATATTAGCGACTAAATAAATATATATGACGATTGGAATTGATGCATCAAGAGCCAATTTGAAACACAGAACAGGTACCGAATGGTACTCTTTTTATCTGATTAAAAATTTAGCCAAAATTGATAAAAAGAATAAGTATATTCTTTATATTAATAAGGAGGTAAATAGCGATTTACAAAAAATTGTTATAAATAATTCTAATTTTAAATTTAAATTATTAAAATGGCCGTTTAAATCTTTTTGGACTCTTGGACGTCTAAGTTTAGAAATGATTTTTCATAAACCAGACGTTCTTTTTGTTCCAGCTCATGGTCTACCTTTTTTTTCTCCTAAAAAAACGGTTAACACTATCCATGATTTAGCCTTTTTTAGAGATAGTCACTTATATAGACTTGAAAAATATAATTCACGTCGAGGTATAAATAAATTTTTTGTTAATTTTATTGTTAAAATAATTACCTTAGGTAAATATAGGGCTAGTTCACTTGATTATCTATATTGGTCAACAAACTTTGCTCTCAAAAAAGCTTCCGATATAATAACTGTATCTCATTTTAGTAAAAAAGAAATATTAAACTTTTTTCCTAAAGCTTCAAGCAAAAAAATAAAAGTTATTCATAATGGCTATAATTCTGATATATATAAAAAAATAGAAGATAATAAAAAAATAGATGAGGTTTTAAATAAATATGGAATTGAAAAACCTTTCTATCTTTACGTTGGTCGTTTAGAAAAAAAGAAAAACACCCCTCTTTTAATTGAAGCAATGTCAATTTTAAAAGAGAATTGTCCAAACATATCTGAAAAACTACTTTTAATTGGTAATGCTAGTTATGGTTATGATGAAGTTAAATATGTTATTGAAGAATATAATATAGAAAAGGATATAATTATGCCTGGTTGGATTGATGAGGAAGATATGCCAAGTTTATTTAGTGCAGCGACAGCCTTTGTTTTTCCTACCAAATATGAAGGTTTTGGTATTCCAGTTCTTCAAGCTATGGCTTGTAAATTGCCATGTCTAGTTTCTAATATAGATGTTTTAAAAGAAGTTGCCGATAATGCGGCTATATATTTTGATCAAAATAATTCAGTAGCTATTGCTGAAGCAATGAGAAGAATTGTGGAAGATGAAAAACTTAGAGAAGAATTGATAAAAAATGGACAAAAAAGAATAGAAGATTTTAGTTTTGAAAAATGTGCAGAGGAAACCTTATTTATATTAGAAGCAAGAAGTAAGTAGAATAATTAACTATTTTTTATGAAAAAAATTTTTAAAATTGTTATTCTTTCTATTTTTTCTTTGGTTCTATTTGTGTTAATTATAAATATTTATATTAATAATAGGGCTAAAAATATTTGTGATATAGAAGATACTCATAAACAAGCAGCTTTGGTTTTAGGAGCCAGGGTTTATAGTAATGGCACTTTAAGTGGAATTTTTCAGGATAGAATTGATACTGCAATAGATTTATATAGAAATAATAAGGTTGATAAAATACTTGTTAGCGGAGATCATGGGCAGGATAATTATGACGAAGTTAATGTAGCAAAAAATTATTTATTGAGTAAAAATATAAAAAAAGAAGATATTTTTTTAGATCACGCTGGTTTTGATACATATGATAGTATATATAGAGCAAAAGAAATTTTTCAAGCTGAATCTTTAATAGTGGTAACACAAAATTTTCATTTAAAAAGAGCTTTATATATTGCTAATAGTTTAGATGTAGATGTTTGTGGATATAGTTCTGATTTACACAGATATTATGGTGAAAACAAAAGACAAGCAAGAGAAGTTTTAGCCAAAGTAAAAGCTTGGTTTAACGTAGTATTAAATTCAAAACCAAAATATTTAGGTGATAAAATTCCTTTAAGTGAGAGTAGTTTAAATTCATGGGACTAATGATTATAGCATCTTTTAAAAAAAATATAGCTATGATAAGATAAAAATGTTATATGACTAAAAAAATAACATTTTTTTTAATATTGTCCCTTATTTTAGGGACCTCTGTTTCAGCCGCTTTTAAGCCGGATGACTCTTTTTATAACAATCAGTGGTATTTATCAAAAATACAAGCAGATAAAGCTTGGGATAAAATTAACTCTAGTCCAGATATAGTAATTGCCGTAATTGATTCCGGTGTAGATATAGATCATCCTGATTTAAAAAATAATATTTGGCAAAACAATAAGGAAATAGTTGGAAATAATTATGATGATGACAATAATGGTTTTATAGATGATGTAAATGGTTGGGATTTTGTTAATAATAATTCAGACCCTAGACCAAAATTCACTGAAAATTGGACTGAATCAGGAATTTCTCATGGAACTGTTGTTAGTGGAATAATAGCTGCCGAAGGTAATAATCAAATAGGTATCAGTGGTATTTCCTGGAAAACACAAATAATGCCTTTAAAAGCAATCAGTGATAAAGGAGAAGGAAAGATTAGTGATATAATAAGAGCAATTGATTATGCTGTTAATAATGGAGCTCATATTATTAATTTAAGTTTCATGAATTTAAATTATAGTAAATCAATGCAGGCAGCAATTGAAAGAGCAAATTTAGCTGGAGTGATGGTGGTGGCAGCCGCCGGAAATGATCAAAATGGATTAGGTTATAATACTTTAGAAAATCCAATATATCCCGCTTGTTATGATGGTTCTTTAATTGGTCAAAACATGGTAATTGGCGTAGCCGCTACAGATGCTCTTGATCAAAAAAGTGATTTTTCTAGTTATGGTAATCGTTGTATAGATATTAGCGCTCCAGGAATTAGTATTTTTAGCACTATTCCTTTAAATAGTAATAAGAAAAACCCAAATCTTTTATACGATGGTTATTTTTCCGGAACTTCAATGGCTGCACCTCAGGTATCAGCTACCTTGGCTTTAATTGCTCAGGCTAACCCAGAATTAAACCCTCAAGAAATTGTTAGCATTCTTTTAGCCTCAGTAGATGATATAAACAATTTAAATCCAGAGTATAAAAACCAATTAGGAAATGGGCGTTTAAATATAAACAAAGCGGTTACTTTAGCAAAATCAAAATTATATAGTCGTTTTGGATCATTAATTATTATCCCTGATGATAATAGTTTGTTAAATAATGAATATTTAGCAGAAATACGAACCGCTAAAGGAGAGAAAATAAGAACTCTTGATAATAATATATTTAAAGAAATAAATTATATACATAGTTCTGATATCGATGATGATTTAGATGAAGAAATAATGGTGGCTGATAGTAGTGGTTTCTTAAGAATCTACTCTAATAAAGGAGAAGAAAAGTATTCTTTTAAACCATATGATAATAAAGAATTTATTTTTGCTACCGCCGACATATTGGGTGATAATAATTTAGAAATTATTGTTTCAACTAAAAGTAATGGTGATGGCAAGTTAAAAGTATTTAATCACCAAGGAAAATTTTTAAAAGAAATACCCGCTTATGACAAAAATTATAAAGGAGAAATTGTTATTTCAGCTGGAAATATTGATGGTGAGAAAAAAGATGAAATAGTTATTTCTTTTGGACAAGGAGTTGCTACAAGTTTAAGAATTATAAATGATAAAGGAAAATTAATTGGAGCATTTTATCCTTATGGAAAAGATTATCAAGGAGGAGTTGAATTGAAAGTAGGAAATTTAAATGGACGAAAAGATAATAATAAAGATGAAATTGTCATTGTTCCAAAAGCTGGAAAGCAAGCTCAAGTTAAAATTTTTGATAACTATGGACAGGTAATAAACAGTTTTAATGCATATAATAAAAATTGGTTAGGAGGAGTTAATTTAGAATTGGGAGATATAAATAATGATGGTGTTAAAGAAGTGATACTTGGAGCTAAGAAGGGAGCTACCCCACATGTAAGAATATTTAGTTTAAGTGGAAAAATCATGGAATCATTTTATGCCTATGACATAAATTTTACAGGTGGAGTTAATATATTAGGAATAAAAATATAAAATTACTTATATGAAAAAACAAATTATATTTGATAAAAAAAATGTTGTAGTAGCTGGTGGAGCTGGTTTTATCGGCTCACATCTATGCGATCAATTAGTCAAAACATGTAAAGTTATTTGCATTGATAGCTTTGTTTCTGGAACTGAAAGAAATATTGATCATCTGCTTTCAAATCCAAATTTTGTATTTATTAATCATGATTTAAGTCAGCCCATTAATTTAGAAGCAATTGAAGAATTAAAACCTTTTAAAGTTGAATTTCAAGGAATTCAGGAAATATACAATTTGGCTTGCCCAATGTCAGTTAAACATTTTTTAGAAAATCGTTTAAATACATTACTTGCTAATTCATATGCGGTAAAAAATCTTTTAGATTTAGCAATTAAATATGAAGCAAAGTTTTTACATTTTTCTTCATCTGTTGTTTATGGCCCAAGGGATGAAGATAATCCAGATTATAAAGTAAAAGAAACTGATATTGGCAAAGTTGATAATTTATCAGCAAGAGGTTCATATGATGAGGGAAAAAGATTTGCAGAAACAATGGTCTTTAATTATCGTCAAATGTACAACCTAGATGCGCGTATAGTTAGATTGTTTAGAGTTTATGGACCAAGAATGGAAGCAGGTGATGATCAGATGATTCCAGATTTTATTGATAATGCTCTTGAAGGAAAAGATTTGTCAATTGCTGGAGATGAAAACTTTTCTTCATCATTTTGTTATGTTGATGATGTTTTAGATGCAGTATTTAAATTTATGAACTCTAATTTATCCGGTCCAATTAATATTGGATCTGATGTTGATATTAAAATGATTGATTTTGTTAACATGATTATCAAAGAAGCAGAGTCAGATTCAAAGGTTATATTTGAAGATAAAAAATTATTCTATAGCGAACTAATTTTACCAGATATTCATAAAGCAAGAAATCAATTGAGTTGGATGCCAATAGTTACTTTAGAAAATGGTGTTAAAAAAACAGTCTTTGATATAAAAGCTCATAAGAAATTAAAAAACAATGATTAGAAAAAGCCCTTCGGGGCTTTTTTAAGAAATAAACATATTAATTTTTTCTAACAGATCTTCTTCGTTTTCTGGAATGAATAATAGTTTAGGGTTTTCTATAATTTCACTAACTCCACCGATAGATGAAGCAATAGTAGTTAAATTATTTTCTTTAGCTTCGTATATAACAGTTGGGGAATTTTCATAACAAAGAGAGGGAACAATTAAAACTGAGCTTTTTTTCATTTGACTTTCAACTTCTTCTTTGTTTTTTCTGCCTAAGAAAATTATTCTCTTATCATCTTTAAATAATTCTTGTAAACGATTAAAGTCTTTTCCGTCACCAATTACTTTAAGCTCTATATTTTTATTTTCTATTTTAGTAAAAGTATTTAAAAGAAATTCTATACCCTTATGTTTTTCTACCTGACCAACGAATAAAAAAGAATTTTTGTGTCTATTTTCTTTTTCAGTGTTTTCATTTATTTCTTTTAATGCTTTGATTTCAGCGGCTGATTGTTTAAAAAATCCTTTATTTAAATGTTCTTTCATTAACCAACTTGATGGCGAAATTACTTTGTATAAATGTTTAAAATAATATTTATTAATACATTGGTATTTTTTAGCAATACAAGTATTTAAAATACCTTCTTTCCCCCAAAACATTAACCCGGAAGGGTGAAGAAGTTGAATATCATGAAGATAATGAATATGTTTTATTTTAAGTTTAAAAAAAAGCTTAGGAAGAAAAAGACCCAGGCCAATTAAATTATGACTTATACATAAATCAATCTTTTCATTTTTTAAAATGGTTTTAACAATTTTCTCTCTCTTTGGGTTATATATATTTGAGATATGCCAAAAAAAGCGCCATAGAACAGATTTTTCTGATAAGCTGTGACATTTTGAAGGAATGCGATATGTTTTTATCATATCAACCTCTTCTCGAAATTTCTTTTGATCCTTTGGTTTAGTAGTTATTAAAATAATTTGATGATTTTGATTTTGTAATTTAGAAATTGATTCTTTAACAAAATTTTCTGCACCACCTTTGTTATAGGGAAAATAAAAATTTTGGAAAACAGCTATCTTCATATGAATAATTTATTAATTTCTGATTTCATTTTTTCTATATCATATTTCTTTTCGGCTAATATTCTAGCTTCTTCACCCATTTTATTTAAAGTTTGTTTATTACTTAATAAATATTCAATTTTACTTTTTAAATCATCTCTGTTGCCAGTTTTAAAAACTAAACCTTGCTTACCGTCCTCAAAAACAGATCTAACTCCAGCAAGATCGGAACTTAAAACAGCTACTTTACAAGCCATAGCTTCAATTAAAACAATACCAAAAGCTTCATTATTATTTATTGAAGGTAGGATTAATAAATCAGAATTTTGATAATTTTTAATTAACTCTTCATCTGATAATTTACCCAAAAAACTAACTTTTTTTTCTAAACCAAGTTGATAGGCTTTTAATTCATAATCAGATTTAAGATTACCATCACCAACTATATTTAAATGCCAGTTTTTCTCTCTTAAAAAACTTAAAGCTTCAAGAAGTAAATCAACTCCTTTAAAATAGTGCGCTTTATCAAGACCACCAACAAAGACAATATCAATTTTATCTTTTTTAATAAATTTATCATTAATAAATTTAACTATTTGATGAGCTTTGGCAATTATTTTGTTTTCAGGTTTTTGTTTAATATCTTTTGGTTTAAAAATATTTAAATCAAGACCAAAGGGAATCTCCTTGAATTTTTTGGGATATTTTTGGTAATAACTTTTAATTTGACTATTTTTAATATAATCCAAACTAGCACTAACAATAACTTTAGCTTTATTGAAAAGAGAATTTCTAATAATAGAACTCGGTAAACTCAATGTTCTATTTATAAAACTTTGATTTTTAACATCCATGTGATAATGGATTATTAATTTTGTTTTTTTATTAAACAGTTTAAATAAAAATACAATTTCATTGGTACCAAAAAAAGGATAATGTAAATAAATATAATCAAATTTTTTAAGTTTAAAAAGTAGTCTTAAAGAAAGACTACTATGGCCACGTCTAAGAACCCCATTCATATTATCGGGATAGAAATTTACCACTTCATGTTTTGTCTCAATGATTTCTGCTATTAATTTAGCACTATTTCCCATTCCACCAGCATAGGGAGGCCAAGCACAAACCAAATTAGCTATTTTCATATTAATTATCTTTTTTTAAGTCTTTAGTATCTACATTTTTTAAAGCAACGATTCTGGCTAGTTTTGTAAGTTCACGATCCTGTTTGGCAATTGTAAGTCTCATTTTAAAAACAAAGTAGAAAAGTATTAAGACTGATAGATAAATTAAAAAATTAATAGCGGAAGCGGCTAAGCCAAGAGAAGCGAGAAAAGCATCAATTTGTTTTAGAAATATTATCGAAATAGCAGCAAGAGACCATAGACTAAGCCATAGAGCAAATTCATTAGCATTAATTTCTTTTTTATTCTTTTGAATTATCAATTTATAAACAAGAAATATTATTATTAATAGAGCAATTATTTGTTGTGGTAGCATATTATTTACTTAATTTATATATAAACAGATCTTTAATTATTTTTAAACCCCCGGAAAGTTTTTGTCCAAAATGATGATAGATTACAGTAATTGGTACTTCAGTTATTCTGAAATTTCCAGAAAATGCTTTTGCTTGAATTTCACTATTGTGAGCCATTTGCCTATTTTCTATTACAATATGTTTAGCTGCTTTTCTATTTAAAGCCCGAAAGCCATTTTGCGGATCACTTAAATTTATTCTTAAAACAAGACGGCTAAACAATTGGGCCAAGGGATAAATAATTTTTTTTTTAAAAAAGGGAAAATTAGCTTCTTTTCCTAAGAAACGAGAACCAAAAACAATATCAGCTTTATTTGAAATTATTGGCTCTATCATGTCTACTATTTCTTTAGCAATAAATTGATCATCTCCGTCAAAGTGAACTATTATATCAGCTCCACATTTAAGAGCATATTCATTTCCAGTTTGCAGTGCCGCTCCTTGTCCTCTGTTTATTGGATGACTAATAACTTCAGCACCAGCTTTTTTAGCAATATTATAAGTATTATCCTTTGAACAATCATCAACTACTATTACTTGGTTAACATAAGGCTTAACATCTTTTATAACTTTTAAGATATTCTTTTCTTCATTATAAGCGGCGATAACACAAGATATTTTCATTTTAATTATTAAAATAAAGTAAGTTAAATCTAGCAATCTTATCTCTTTTTTTTGTTTTTCTATTATCAGAAAAAACAGTTTTAAGATTTATATTATCAGGTAATTTTTTTAATTTCTGATTACTAACAAAATTAAGACTTTTTAATTTTTCTGATTTTGGCCAGGGAGCTTTGTTAATTAGAGAAGATAATTCTTTTTTACCATCACAATTAATAGTACAAATAACTAGTTTTCCTTGAGAAGCGATTTTAAAAGCTTCTCCAAGAATAATACTTGAATTAATACTGTCAACTGCTAAAACATCAAGTTTATAATTATTTACATAATTTAAACTATCAATCTTAGTACTTATTGGCAAGATTCCATTTGGTATTTGTTCAAGACTATGACCAATTATGCCAATGCTTTTGTTTTCGGTATTTAAATGATTAAGGCAAGAAAGTAAAGTTGAACTTTTTCCACTATTACTTTTTCCGGCTAAAATAATAATACCACTTTCTTTTTCTAAAGCTTTTTTTAAAGAATATAAATCCTGTCTTTTAAGTCCAAGTTGGCTTAGTCTCATTATTTGAGCTTTGTTTTTATTAAATTCAATAATAATTTTTTCTTGATTATTTTCAGCGGGAATTAGACTAAGTTTAAAATTTATATTAATTTTATCATTAATTTTTAATGAATGTTCTTTTTTAATTACGAACTCATTTTCGTTAAGAGAAAATGCTTTAAAAAAATCAGCATAGAAATTTTTTTCATAACGCTTTGGAAGTGATAGTATTTTTTGCTTATCAAAAGGAAAAAAAAGATTAAAATTAATTCTTTCCTTATCACTACTTATTGCTAAATAATTAGCGCTCTCAAGTTTGGCGTATAGAAAAACATCTTTAATTATTTTATTTTTCATAATTATACATATTTTATATCACTGTCTATTATATTATAGCATGTTTTCTCTTATCTAAAAATATGATAAAATAAGATTGAAGATAATTATTATATATATGGCATATTCCAATTTTTACTCCTGGTGGTTGGGTTTTTTAGCTAAAACTAAGTCATCATTCAAAGTACTGTGGCATTACAAACCAAATCGTTGGCATTTTTTGATTTATTTATTTCTTTTGTCTATTATATCTTGGCAGGCTTATTCAATATATTATAATTTAAGTGGAAATTTATTAGTTTTAAGATACAGAATTGATTTTGGAGCTAGTTTAATCGGAGAGGCTAAAAATATTTTTTATTATCCAATTTTATCTTTATCTTTCTTTATTTTTAATTTTATACTAGCTCTAGTGGCTAGCTTGCAGAATAAAAATCGTTTTCTTTACAATTTAATTTTTGTAGGAAATAATGTAATTACAATTTTTATTTCTCTTTATTTAATGTCCGTTTATTTAGTTAATTTTAGTTAATTCTTATGATTGAATTTTATATTATCAAGATTTTATTCTTTGCTACTTTTTCTTTTGTTTTAGCAATTTTTTTAACTCCAATCTTAACTCATTTTTTATATAAGCATAAACTTGGTAAAAAGATTAGAAATAGCGGAGAAACCCCTCTTTTTTCTAAAATGCATGCCCATAAAGCTGGGACTCCAACAATGGGAGGAGTGTTAATTTGGGGAACAATGTTGCTTTTAATTTTTATTTTTTACTTATTATCACAAATATTTCCTGGTAGTGTATTTTCTCATTTAAACTTTTTATCTCGTTCGCAAACATTACTTCCATTAGGAGCTCTTATGGCTAGCGCTATTATTGGTTTAGTTGATGATTGGTTGGATGTTAGAGGGAAGGGTGTTTTAGGTGGAGGTGGATTAAAGCTTAGACATCGATTATTGATTTATGCTTTAATAGCTTTAATTGGTGCGCTTTGGTTTTATTTTAAGCTTGATTGGAGTATTTTTCATATTCCATTTTTTGGAAATTTTGAGATAGGTGCTTGGTATATACCAGTTTTCATGTTTATTATTATTGCTACTTCTTTTTCAGTTAATGAAACAGATGGTTTAGATGGTCTAGCTGGTGGTAATTTATTATTTGCCTTTGCTGCCTTTGGGATAATTTCCTTTACTTTAGGAAGATATGACATGGCCACCTTTTGTGCAGTTATAATTGGAGCTCTATTAGCATTTTTATGGTTTAACATTCCCCCAGCACGTTTTTATATGGGAGATACCGGTTCAATGAGTTTAGGAATTACTTTGGGAATAATTGCCATGCTAACAAATAATTCATTACTTCTTTTGTTTATCGGTATAGTTTTTGTAGTAGAATCTTTATCAGTTATTATTCAAATACTTTCTAAAAAAATAAGAAAAAAGAAAGTATTCTTATCCGCCCCTATTCATCACCATTTCCAAGCTTTAGGTTGGCCGGAAACTAAAATTGTTATGCGCTTTTGGGTAATTTCAGCTGTAGGAACTGCTGTTGGTTTAATAATCTTTCTTCTTGATAGAAACTTTTAATATAAATTATGGCTTTAAAACATTTGTTTAAAAAATTAGATAAGACAAATAATAGTGCCCATATAGCAGATAAGAGCTTGCTTTTTGTTTTGTTTTCTCTTGTTATTTTGGGTTTGGTAATGCTTTTTAGTGCTTCATCAGTTGTATCATATAGTAAATTTGGTAATACTTTTCATTATGTACTAAATCAATCTGTTGGTTTACTTGTAGGTTTAGTTTTATTCTTTTTTGCTTCAAAAATAAAATATGATTGGTGGAAAAAAGTAGCTGGTTTAATGTTACTTTTTTCAATTGTTCTTTTAACACTAGTTTTTATTCCTGGAATAAAAAGTGATTACGGTACAGCAAATAGTTGGATAAGTATTCTTGGTTTTTCTTTTCAACCATCAGAATTTGTTAAAATATCCTTTTTAATATATTTATCAACCTGGTTGGAGGCTAAAAAGGGATTTTTAAATAGTTTTACTGGTGGTGTTTTACCTTTTTTAATAATTTTAGGAGTAATTAGTGCTTTAATGCTTGCTCAACCAGATTTAGGAACATTATTTATCATTGGCTTTTCATCAATGTTGGTTTTTTTTGTTGCTGGTGGAAAAATGAAACATATTTTCATGGGCTTTCTTTTTTGTTTATTAATTTTCTATTTAGTTTTTGGTGGAGCAGATAAATATCAAGATAATCGTTTTTTATGTTATATGAATCCAGAGACGGCTAGTCAGAATGAATGTTATCATATTAATCAATCTTTGATTGCCGTTGGATCCGGTGGTTTAATGGGTAGAGGCTTAGGACAGAGTAGGCAAAAATTTTTATATCTTCCA
>CAZMJW010000001.1:11642-32653 GCA_964566915.1 uncultured Gammaproteobacteria bacterium | reverse complement strand
TATTTGTCTACCACCTAAAGATGCGTATATGTTTAACAAATTAGAAATAGCTGGCTTATCTTCTAAATTAAAATAAATACCAGTATTTGAATCGGTTACCGCTCTCATAATTTTTTTTCTAGCTTGCTCTGGTTTATCTAAAAGAGAAATTGCATTATTTTCATTACTATCACTTTTACTCATTTTCTTACTTGGATCAAGAAGGGACATTATTCTTGCTCCTTCTTTCTTTACTACCGCTCTTGGAATAACAAAAATATCACCATACTTGTTATTAACTTTTTTGGCGATATCTCTAGCTAGTTCTACGTGTTGAATCTGATCTTCTCCAACAGGGACTATTTCTGTTCCGTATAATAATATATCAGCTGCCATTAACACTGGGTAATCATATAAACCAACCGAAACTGATTCTTGATTTTTTCCCGCCTTATCCTTAAACTGAGTCATCTTATTTAAATCAGACATCCTAACACCAATACAATTCAGTATCCAGGCAAGTTCTGTGTGAGCACTAATATCAGATTGTTTAAAAATAATAGATTTATTAGGATCAATTCCTGAGGCAATATAAATTTTAGCAGTTTCTATTATTCTTTTTCTTAGCTCTTCTGGATCTTTTTCTACTGTTATAGCGTGATAATTCACAACACAAAAAATACAAAGATTATTGTCTTGAAGTTGTGGCCATTGTGACAGGGCTCCAATATAATTAGCAATATTTAATTTTCCGGATGGTTGTATTCCAGAAAAGACTATTTGTTTATTGTTTTCCATATATATTTATTTTATTCTATTATCATAATTTATATATTTAATTTTGGCAAATAAAATAGGACAAATAATTAAATTTGGCCTGACAGGATTCGTTGAAAAAAGAAAGGATTTTAACCTTCAACCATTTCTTTAATTAAAGAAGTTATATAATTAAATATTAACTAATTTTGTGTATAATTAGATAAATTATTGTTTTTGACAAAATACAATATAATTACTATAATAAATTCATTGTAAACAGAAGAATTTTATAATTTTTTGATTTTTTATTTTAGATTAATTACTTTTTATGATAGATTTTAAGAAAAAACTGGAAGAAGAGGACAGATTATCTGGTATTTATGTAGAAGATGAATTAGAAGAAATAATACCCAAGAAAAAAAAGAAAAGAATAAGTAATTTTTTAATCTTGAGCATTGTTCTGTTTATTATTTTTTCAGGAAAAATTATCATGTCTAGCCCAACAGCAACACAATGGATGGAAAATAATTCTTTTTTTAACACAATAAAACAGTTAACTCCTAGCTTAGATAAAGAATTAAAAGGAGAAGAAAATGACAGAATAAATGTTTTATTACTTGGTATTGGTGGAGGAAATCATGATGGTTCTCAACTAACAGACACTATTATTTTAGGAAGTATAAAACCATCAAGTAATGAAGCATCTCTAATTTCCTTTCCAAGAGATTTAGTATCACCTGTTAATAATTGGCAAAAAATAAATAGCATTAACGCTTATGCGGAAATGAATAAAAATGGAACAGGTGGAGAAAAAATGATTAATTCAATGTCAGAGCTTTTAGAAACCGATATTCCTTATTACATTAAAGTAGATTTTGAAGGTTTTGAAAAAATAATTGACGAACTTGGAGGAATAGAAATAGAAGTTGAAAATTCATTTACAGATTATCAATACCCAATAAAAGGTCAAGAAGATAACCCCGATTATTATGCTCGTTTTGAGGTTTTAAGCTTTAAAGCTGGTTTACAAAAAATGGATGGTGAAACTGCTTTAAAATATGCTCGTAGTCGTCATTCTATGGGAATAGAAGGTTCTGACTATGCGCGTGCCAGAAGACAACAATTAGTTCTTCAGGCAGTAAAAGATAAAGTGTTATCTGGATCATTTTTATTAAATCCTGCTACAATAAATGGTGTTTTAAGTGAACTAAACAATAATATTTCTACTAATATTGAAATATGGGAAATGCTTAAATTATGGAATCTAGCTAAAGAAATAGAGAGAAGTAAAATAAAAAGCTTTGTTTTAAATGATGCACCTGATAACTATTTAGTTGCTAGTCGTGGCGAAGATGGTGCTTTTATTTTAGTACCGAAAACAGGTAATTTCAATGATATTAAAGTATTAATTAAAAATATCTTTATCAACGAAGATGAAAATATAGAAAATAATTCAAAACAAAACTTTATTAAACAAATAGATGAAGATATAAGTGTTGCGGTTTTAAATGGTACATGGATAAATGGTTTGGCGGGAAAGACATCAGCAATTGTTAAACAAAGAGGTTTTGATATCTTTGAGGTTGCCAATGCTTATAAAAGAGACTATAATCAAACAACTCTATATATATTAAATAATGACAGCTCAAGCGAAAATATTAATACTTTAATTTCCGCAACTCAGGCCAAAAAGGCTACATCAATTCCTGACTGGATAGAAAATATATATATTGATGCAAGTTCTTCTCCAGACTTAGTTTTAATAATGGGAACCGATTCAAATAAATAAATATGATAAATAAAATAGAAAAAAATATACCTCTTGTCGCAATTTTTGGAAGAACAAATGTTGGAAAGTCTACTCTTTTTAATTGTTTAACCGAAAAAAAACAAGCTCTTGTTTCAAATATCTCTGGTACAACCAGAGATAGTAATTTAGGTGTGGTTGAGTGGAATGGAAAGAAATTTAATTTAGTAGATACTGCTGGTATTTTAGATTGTAAATTTTTAATTAATAATATAAAAGGCGAAGAAATTGATGAACAAACACAAAAACAAGCTAAAAGGTATTTAGAAAAAGCTGACTTGATAGTATTTTTAGTTGATGGAAAGGCTGGTATCTTACCAGAAGATAATGAATTAGCAAAAACTGTTAAAAAAATTGATAAATTTAAAAAGAAAACTATTTTAGTTAGTAATAAAATAGATTCATTTAGACTAGCTCCAGAAGCCGCTCAGTTCAACAAACTTGGACTCGGTGAACCTTTTATTATATCCGCTGTAAGTGGTGTAGGGACTGGTGATTTACTCGATATTATTATTGATAAATTGAAAAATATTAAAATTATTGAAAAAGATAATGGATTAGAAAATTACAAACCTCTAAATGAAATAAAGGTTTCTTTAGTTGGAAAACCAAACGCTGGAAAATCATCTCTTCTTAATTCAATTTTAGGATATGAAAGAGTAATTGTTAGTCCAATTCCTCACACTACCAGAGAAGCACAAGACACTGAAATAATTTATAAAGATCAATCAATTAGACTTATTGATACAGCTGGTATTTCTAAACAGGGGAGAAAAGGAAAAAGTCTTGAAAAATTTGGTATGGATAACTCTTTAGGAATACTTAAAGGTTGTGATATTGCTTTATTAGTCTTAGATCTTAGTAATCCTATAACTCATCAAGACTTAAAAATAATTGATGAAATAATTTCTCGTAGAGTTAGTTTAATAATAATAGCCAATAAATGGGATAAAGTGGAAAAAAGAAACACAAAAGAATGGACAGAGTTTTTACGAGATAGATTACCTTTTGTTTCTTTTGCACCGATTCAATTCTTATCCGCAAAAACAGGAGAAAAAGTAAACAAAGTAATGGACTTAGTATTACAGGTTGCCAATGAAAGAAAATTGGACTTAAGCGAATCACAAACTGAAAAACTATTAAAAAGAATAGTTAAAATTCATAAACCCGCAAAAGGAAAGGGATTAAAAGCTCCACATATTTATGAGTTTAAACAAATAAAAAATAACCCTCCTCTTTTTAATGTTAGAATTGGTCCAAACGATGATTTACATTTTTCTTATGTAAGATTTATGGAAAATAGGTTACGTGAAAGACATGGTTTTTTAGGAACTCCTATTAATATTAAAATTGTAAAAGCAACAAAATCTCACACAACATATAATATTAAGAAATAATTATGAATATAATTATTGCCTTGGGTAATCCGGGAGACAAATATAAAAACACTAGACATAATATTGCTTGGCTTTTTTTAGATTATTATTTAAAAGACGTACAATGGCAAGAAAATAAAAAATTTCAAGCTTTAATTTATAAAGAATCTAATAATATATTTGTTAAGCCACTTACTTACATGAACTTGTCAGGTTCAAGCGTCAAAACAATATTAAACTTTTACAATCTTATTCCTAAAACATTTTCTTTAATTCGAAAAAAAGACTTTGATTTAAACGACTCTCTTTTAGTAATACAAGATGATGTTGATATAGATTTTGGTAAATATAAAGTTTCTTATAACTCAAGTAGTGGTGGTCATAATGGAATAAAATCAATAATTGAAAATATTAAAACACAAAAATTTAAACGTTTAAGACTGGGAATAAAAAATGAAAAGACAAGAACCATAATACCAACCGATAAATTTGTTTTACAAAATTTTTCTTCGGATGAAATTGAGCAATTACCTAAAATTTTTACCAATATAGATTTTGACTTATTAACTAAAATTAATAATTAATTTAAATATTTCTTGATAAATTTTAATAAGTTTTTCTTTATAATAATTACATGAATAAAGAAAAACTTTTTTGTTTAATACTGTCATATTTTCAAATATTTAACTTCAAACAAGCTTTGTTGATTTTAACTTATTACAAAAATAATGATTATAAAGATATTACTTCTTTTGATCATTGTAACTTTTCTGATTCCTTTAAGAAAAATGCTTACAAATTCAAGATTTTTAAAAAGAATTTTAATATATATAAAGCATTAAAAGAATTGAAATTAAATAACATTAATTTTTGTTGTTTTTTTGAAAACAAATACCCTAATCTTTTAAAGCAAATAGATAACCCTCCAATAATTATTTACTATATAGGAAGCTTACCCATAAATAATAATTGTTTAGCGGTTGTTGGTTCAAGAAACAATAGTATGTATGGAAATGAAGTCTGTAAATATTTATTAAAAGAACTTAATGATATATATATTGTTAGTGGATTAGCTAAAGGAATCGATAGTATAGCACATAAAGAAGCTTTAAATAATAAATTAAAAACAATAGCTGTGCTAGGTTCAAGTTTAGTTTTTTCTAACGTTTATCCAAGTGAAAATAAGCAATTATTTTTGAATATTATAAATAACGGTGGTGCTGTAATATCGGAGTATCCTCCTTATCAAAAAACTAAACGTTTAAATTTTGTTGCCAGAAACAGAATTATATCTGGTTTATCTAAAGCTGTTTTAGTTATTGAAGGGAAAAAAAATTCCGGTACTCTTATAACCGCAAACTTTGCTTTAGAACAAAATCGCGATGTTTTAGCGGTTCCGGGAAATATTTTTGTCCTTAGTTCATATACTCCAAATTATTTAATATCTCAAGGAGCTATTGTTGTTTTAAAATCAGAAGATATTATCAATATTTTTAATAATACTTGACAGGGCCTTGATAAATAGTACACTAAATATATTAAATATAGATAAAAATATTTTATTATGAACTTAATTATTGTTGAGTCACCAACTAAAGCAAAAACTATTACAAAATTTTTAGATAAATCATACAAGGTTGAATCATCTTTTGGTCATGTCAGAGATTTACCTAAAAGCAAAATGGGTGTAGATATTGAAAATGATTTTGAGCCGCAATACATTGTCCCAATGAAAGCCAAAAAAACTGTTAATAATTTAAAAAAGCTAGCTAAAGAATCAACTGAAATAATACTTGCTTCTGATGAAGACAGGGAAGGAGAAGCTATTGCTTGGCACTTGGCTGAGACTTTAAAGATTGATAAAAATAATATAAAAAGAATTGTTTTTCATGAAATAACTAAAGAGGCTATATTAGAAGCTTTAAACAATCCAAAAAGTATTAATATAAACATGGTTAATGCTCAACAAGCCAGAAGAGTGTTAGACAGATTAGTAGGTTACGAATTATCACCTTTTTTATGGAAGAAGGTTGCTAAAGGCCTTTCCGCTGGAAGAGTACAAAGTGTAGCAACTAAAATGATTGTACTTAGAGAAAATGAAATAAAAGCTTTTAAAACTGAAGATTATGCTAGTGTCCAAGCAGACTTTCAAAAAGATAAAAACGACTTTTCTTCTTTATTAAATAAAATTAATAATAAGAGTTTTGATAAATTAGAATTAAAAAAAGAAGAAGCAGAAAGAATTAAAGAAGAAATTAAAGATAAAAAATTCTTTATTAAAAATATCGAAGAAAAAATAGTAAACAAAAACACACCAAAACCTTTTACTACTTCCTCATTACAACAAACTGCAAATAGATATTTAGGTTTTAGCGCTAAACAAACAATGGCAGTTGCTCAGAAATTATATGAACAGGGTTATATAACCTATATGAGAACAGATTCTTTATATCTATCAACAAAGTTTGTTACAGAAGCTAAAATATTGTTAGAAGAAGAATATGGTAAAGAATTTGTGCCTAAAAAAACAACTGTTTTTAAAAACAAAAGTAAAGGAGCTCAAGAGGCTCATGAAGCTATAAGACCAACAGAGGTTAACAAAAAACCTGAAGACTTAAATTCTCTTGACAATAATCAATTAAAATTATATAAACTTATTTGGCAACGCGCTGTTTCTAGTCAAATGACTCCAGCAAAGATTAAAACTAAAAACATAGACATTGAAGTAGTAGCTGAAAAAATATATAATTTTAGATCTAATGGTCAAACAATAAGTTTTCCAGGTTATTTAAAAGTTTGGCCAGAAAAAACAAAAGAACAAACTTTTCCTAACCTAAATATTGGTGAGATACTATCCTTGAATAAAATTGACATTCAAGAACATCAAACTATGCCACCCGCAAGATATTCTGATGCTGGTCTTGTTAAAGAAATGGAAAAATATGGCATAGGTAGACCTTCAACATATGCTCCAACAATTTCTACAATTATATCTAGAAATTATGTAGAGCGTGATGAAAATAAAAGACTAAAACCAACAGACATTGCTTTTGTGGTTATTGATTTATTAAACAAACATTTTGTTGATATTGTTAATTATGATTTTACAGCTAAATTAGAAAATGATTTAGATAAAATTGCTTCTGGAGAAAAAGAATGGCAACCAGTAATAAGTGAGTTTTATAATGGTTTTCATCAAAATTTAGAAAATAAATATAATGAAATAAATAAAGAAGATATTATGCCAGAAGAAAAAAGTAATGAAAAATGTGATAAATGTGGAGCTGATATGATAATTAAAACTGGTCGTTATGGCAAATTTTTAGCTTGCAGTGCATTTCCTGATTGTAAAAATATAAAAAGCTTAAACGACAAAAAAGAAGATAAAGAAAAGAGTGAAAACATAGTTGCTCTTGAAAAGAAATTTTCAAATGAAAAATGTGATAAATGTGGAGCTGATATGAAAGTAAAGGTTGGTAGATATGGGCCATTTTTAGCTTGCAGTGCTTATCCAAAATGCAAAAACATTAAAAACATAGATGAAGATAATGTTAAAATAAAATGTCCAATTTGTAAAAAAGGAGATATAGTAAAAAAGATAAGTAAACGTGGTGTTTTCTATGCCTGTAATCAATATCCTTCTTGTAAAAATGCATATTGGGGAAAACCCACTGGAGATAAATGCCCGGAATGCAAAGGCTTAATAATAGAAGATTTAAAAACTGGTGAAAAAAGATGTTCCAATAAAGACTGTGATTATAAACTATAAAGAAATAAAAAAAAGAAAGATTCATTCTTTCTTTTTTTTATATCTAAGTATGATTATTTTTTAGACTTCCGTTTTCTTTTAGGAACTTCATCGTCTTCGTATCTTTTTTCTTTTTTTGAAAAATAGTCAAAACCTTTTTTTATTAATTCTCCAGCTAACATTAAATAAGCTCCTCCGTTTTTTACTTTTCCATGTAAAAAATCAATAAGTTCTTGAATTTTATTGACACCTTTTTCAATAGAATTAATAACGCGATGAGCTTTTTTTACTGTAGATATTAAATAGTATAGAGATAAACATAGAAATATGGTTAAAGCTATTATACAAACAGCTATTACCAAATTTAGAATATCTCCTGATGTTGAAAACATAATTATTTATATTAATAAATTATTAAAAATTTCTTAATCGAGCTGAAAAATTATTTTTCATTTTTTCAACTAGTTTATTTATAATTTCATCTACTTCTTTAGCCTCTAAGGTTCTCTCTGAAGAAACAAAGCTTATGTGAAATGCTAAACTTTTTTCATTTTCTGATAATTTATCTCCTTGATAAGTATCAAATAACCTTACTTCATTTATTAACTCAGAAAAGTTTTGTATTTCCTCTTTAATATCATTATACAACAATTCTGTGTTTACTACAAAAGAAAGATCTCTTTCTACAGATGGAAACCTAAACGGTTCTTTGTAATTTTTTTCTTGATAATTTAAATATATTTTTAACAACTCATTAAAATTTAATTCAACAATAAATGTTTTTTTCTTAATATTAAAGTTATTATAAACATCTTTTTTTAAATCGGAAATAAACCCAATATTTTTATTATTAACAAATATTGAAACTGAGTAATCTCCGTGCCAGTTAATCTTTTCTTCATTAGGAGTGAATATTGTATTAATAGAAAAGTTTGCAATATTTTTTATTAAGCTTTCAACTATTCCTTTAGATTCGGAAAAGATTTCTTGGTTGTTGGTTCCTGATATAATACAAGAAACTATTTTTTCTTGAAAGGGTAAATTACTATTATCATCTTCTCCGGAATTATAGTTACCAGAATTATTATAGAAGACATTGCCTATTTCAAACATTTTTAAATAATTGCTTTTCGCTTGATTATTTTTTATGTTTAATATTAAATTTGGCGCTAATGATTGTCTCGTTATTGAGTGCACTCCTGATAACGGGTTAGAAAGTTTTAAGTGATTTGAATAATCAATGTTTAATTTCTTTAGCTGATCTTCTCCAACAAATGAATAATTATATACCTCGAAAAAAGAATGTTTTAAAGCTAAGATGTTTTTTAATTTTCTTTCTAATTGCCTTTCTTTATTTTCATTCGGTAAAAATAATTCTTCTATAGGCATTTTTGATTTAACTTTATCATATCCATATAGTCTCAATATTTCTTCTAATACATCTTCTTTAATTTTAATATCTTTATTAGCTCTCCAGCTTGGAACTTCAACAACAAAAAATTCTTCACTTTCATTTATAATTACAAAGCCAAGCTTTTCTAGGTATGTTTTAATATCTTTTTTATCAATATCTTCTCCAATTTTTTTATTAACCCAATTATAGTTTATTTCAATAATTGTTTTTTCTGGTGTATTGCTATAGATATCAATAAGAGTTGAACCAATTTCCGCCTCAGGGCAAATTTCTTTTATTAAATAAACAAATCTCTTTAAAGCAATTAGAGTTAGTTCTGGATCTAATGACTTTTCGTATCGTAAAGATGCCTCAGTTCTTAAATTAAGTTTTTGAGAAGTCTTTCTTATTAAATGATCCTTAAAATTGGCAGATTCTAAAATTATTGACTCGGTTTTATCGTTTACTCCACTGTTTAATCCTCCCATAACTCCTGCCACTGCTAAAGCTTGTTCTCCATTAGTAATTAATAAATCATTTTCATCTAAAATTCTTTCTTTTTCGTCTAAAGTAGAAATTTTTTCATTTTCTCTTGCTTGTCTTATAACTATTTTATCTATATTCTTTTCATCAAAAGCGTGTAATGGTTGACCTATCTCAAACATTATATAATTAGTTAAATCAACAATATTATTAATAGGCTTTTGATATATTGATAATAGTTTGTTTTTTAACCATTGTGGAGATTCTTTAACAGAAATATTTTTTATTAATATAGCATTGTATCTTAAACAATTGCTTTTGCTATTATTTTTTATATTTAATTCTTCTAATTTTTCATCAATATCTAAATTATCAATAAAATCATTTATATCTTTTAAGTCCCAAGCAAAAATTGCTGATAATTCTCGCGCTATTCCGTAATGATTTAATAAGTCTGGTCTATTTGATAAAGATTTATTATCTATTTCAAATACCACATCATTCAATTCAAGATAATCAGAAAAATCTTGACCTATTTTTGCTTTCTTGTCTAAAACCATTATCCCTTCATGATTTTCTCCTAAACCAAGCTCGTCTTCTGCACAAATCATTCCAAAAGACTTGACTCCTCTTATTTCTGCTTCTTTAATTAAAAAATCTCCAGGCAAATTTGCTCCAACTAAAGCAACTGGTACTAATTGATCTTTTTCAAGGTTAGAGGCGCCACAAACTATTTGTAGCTTATTTTTTTTGACATCAACCTGGGCAACATTTAATTTATCAGCATTAGGATGTTTTTCTACTGAAATCACTTTTCCAACAACCACTTGATTAAATTTATCTGCTTCATTAAAAAATCCCTCCACCTCAACAGTATGTTGAGTTAGTTTATCTGCTATTTCTTTATAATTTACATTTTTTGGTATTTTAACAAAATCCCTTAATGTGTTTAGTGATATATACATATTAAAATTGTTCTAAAAATTTTATATCTCCGTTATTAAATAATCTAACATCATTTATATTGTATTTAAGCATTGCAAGTCTTGTTAAACCAAAGCCAAACGCCAGCCCTGAATATTTTTCGGGATCTATTCCTCCTGCTCTTAAAACATCTGGGTGAACAAGTCCTGCTCCAACAATCTCTAACCAACCACTTCCTTTACAAACACGACATCCTTTTCCTTTACATAAGAAACAAGTATATTCTCCATTATTTCCAGGCTCTACGAAAGGATAAAACTTTGGCCTCATTCTAAGTTCTGTGTTTGGTCCAAATAATTTTTTTCCAACTATTTCTAATAGGCTTTTTATATTAGCAAAATTAATATCTTGACCAACAATCATTCCTTCAAATTGATAAAAAGTATGTTCATGTCTTGCGTCAGTTGCTTCATTTCTAAAAACTCTTCCTGGCACAACAATCTTTAGAGGTGCTCCGTACTTTTTAAGTGCTCTAACTTGAACAGAAGATGTTTGTGTTCTTAATAATAACTTATTTTCACCTTTTTCATTTTTTTTATCAATATAAAAAGTGTCCTGCATATCCCTAGCCGGATGAAGCGGAGGAACGTTTAAAGCAGTAAAGTTATAATAATCACTTTCTAACTCTGGACCTTCTTCAATAATAAAACCTAATGAAGTAAATAAATCTTCTAGTTCATCTTGAATTAAAGTTATTGGATTTAAATGACCTTGCTCATACTCTTTTCCTGGTAAACTTAAATCGCCAACATTCTCTTGATTACTTTTATCTTTAATTTTTTCTTTAATTCTATAAAAACTATCTAACATTTCTTTTTTAACGGAGTTTGCCAATATACCTATTTCCTTCCTTGATTCTTGACTTAACTCTTTTAAACCATGAAGTGTCTCGCTTAATAAACCTTTTCTTGATAAAAATTTAAGTTCTATATCTTCTAAGGTTTTTTCATCCGTAACTTTTTCGATGGCTTGATAGAAGTCTTCTTTTATTTTTTTTAACTGATCTTTCATATGCTTATTTTTTCTTTTTTGTTGATAATGATATTTCAATAAAAGTAAATAATATAATTAATAATATAAGGTTTATCCAACTAAATAAATCAAATGATTTTAAAATTAAATAAGATATTATAAATAAAGATAAAACAAATGATTGTCTAAATGAAATTTTTACTAAATTAAATATAATTTTTTCTTTAACAAAATAATATCTTAATAAGAATCCTACAATTGAAAATGTACCAATCAAAGAAGATAAGAGTGAGGCATAAAAAATTAAAAAACCAAGCCAATTAGTTGTAAAAGGATCAACAGTTTTTATAACAAAAGCAAAAAGACCCCAAGAAATTAAACTTAGAATTGACATCACCAATAAATAATTCTTTAAAGTCATAATTAATTTAAGTTATTATTTAATTTTTCAATTTCTGATAAGTAATTATTCAATTTTTCTTTCTCTAATTCTACTACTTTTTCGGGCGCCTTCTGAACAAAGTCATTATTACTTAATTTCTTTTTTTGAATATCTACTAATTTGTTTAAATTTTCAATTTCCTTTTTGATTCTTAATAATTCTTTTTCGAAATCTATTTCAATCATCAAAATAACTTCTACTCCCATTACAACATCAATGATAGAATTTTCCGGAACAACCCCCTCTTTAACAACAGACACTTCTTTTATGTTTGTTTTAAGTTTTTTTATTAAATCAATATTATTTTTAATTACCCCTTCTTTTTCATGAGCTATAATAAGTAAATCTATTTTTTTTGAAAAATCAATTTTATTTTTTGTTCTTAGGTTTCTAATAGAAACAATAATTTGTTTAATTAAATCAAAATCTTCCTCAATTAAATTATTTTCTGACTCATTTAATTCTTCATCTTTAGGCCATTTTTCAACCATTAGCAAAGATTCATTAAAACTACCCCAAATTTTTTCTGTTACAAAAGGTATAAATGGGTGCCACATTATCAATAGATTTTTTAATATATATAAAAGCACCTTATCTTTTTTGCCCTCTATTTTACTAATTTCTAAATACCAATCAGCAAATTTATTCCATGTAAAATCAGTTAATTCTTCTGCAGCTAAAGAAAAATCAAAACTCTCTAATTTACTACTAACAAGTTTTTTAGTTTTTTCAAAAGAATTAATTATCCATTTATCAGCCAAACTATTAGTCTGAAATGATTTTTCATCAATATCTGTGTTTTCAATATTTGATAAAATAAATCTTGATATATTCCAAAGTTTATTTATAAAGTTACGCTTTGCTTCAATCTTTTCCTCACTAAAACGACTATCATTTCCAGGAGTAAAGCCCATTAATAATGATAATCTAGTAGCATCTGCCCCAAACTTTTCAATTGTTTCAATTGGATCAATACCATTACCCTTAGATTTAGACATCTTTTTCCCGTTCTTATCAAGTATCATTCCATGTAAATATACTTTCTCAAAAGGAATTTCTCCTAAAGCAAAATAGGACATCATTATCATTCTTGAAACCCACAAGGTAATAATTTCATATCCAGTCTCTAATACTTGAGTTGGATGAAAAGCTTCCAAATCACCTTGTTTTTGATTGTTTTTGTAATTGTCTGGCCAACCAAGAGTAGAAAAAGTCCACATGCCACTTGAAAACCAGGTATCTAAAGTATCTGGGTCCTGTGTCCAACCTTGTTCTTCTGGTTCTTCACCAACAATAATTTCTTCATTTTTATACCAAACTGGTATTTGATGGCCAAACCATATTTGTCTAGAAATACACCAATCATGTAAATTTTCTATCCAATCTTCATATCTTTTAGTAAATCGGTTTGGAATAAATTCAATTAAATTTTCCCTAGAAGCATCTAAGGCTTTTTCTTTTAATGATTTATTGTCTAATCTTTTTATTTTTTTATCTACGCTAACAAACCACTGTTTAGAAGGAAGAGGTTCTATAGCAGATCCACAACGATAACAGACAGATAGATTGTTTTTTAAGTCTTCTTCTTTTTCTAATAAATTATCTTCTTTCAATCTTTCTACAATTTTTTTTCTTGCTTCTATTACGTTCAAACCTGAAAAATCTCCATAATCTTTTAAGATGTTAGCATTTTCATCTATTACTTTTTTAATTTCTAAATTGTTTTTTTGAGCCATTTGCCAATCAACTTCTGAATGAGCCGGTGTTACTCCTAAGGCTCCAGTACCAAAATTCATATCAACATTATAATCTTCTATAATTTTAATGTTTAATGTTTGCCCACAAAAATTAGCCTTTAAAATCTTTCCAACATAATCTTTATATCTCTCGTCTTTAGGATTTACAGCAATAGCTGTATCTCCCAATTTTGTTTCCGGTCTTGTTGTTGAAATACTAATAGGAAAATCTTTATCATATTTAAAAGTATATATTTTAGCATCTTGTTCTTTATATTCTATTTCATCATCAGCTAAGGTCGAACTACACCTTGGACACCAGTTAACCAATCTTTCACCTTGGTATATAATACCTTCATTGTACATCTCTTTAAACATTAAACGTACCGCTTTTTGTCGCTTTTCATCAAGAGTAAAGGCTAATCTGGACCAATCTAAAGATGCTCCTGTTTTTTTTATTTGATGTAGAATTGTATTTTGTGTTTCATTTAAAAACAACCAAACTTCTTCTAAAAATTTTTCTCTTCCTAAATCATGCCTGGTTAAAGATTTTTCATTAAGTATTTTTTTCTCAACAACATTTTGAGTGGCTATAGCCGCATGATCCGTGCCTGGTATCCATAACGCTTTATAACCATTCATTCTTTTAAAACGAATTATTAAATCTTCAATAGCTATTGTGGAAGCGTGTCCTAAATGTAATTTAGCGGTTATATTTGGGGGTGGCAAGGTAATTGTATAAGGTTTTGCGTCTTCAGATAAATTTAAATTATCTGGATTAAAAAAACCCGACTCTTCCCATTTTTTATAGATTAAGTCTTCGTTTTTAAAAGGGTTATAATTTTTTTCTAAGTCATTTTTCATAGATTAAAATTAACAAAAAAAAGGGCTAAAGTCAAACCTTTTTTTAAATATCTATCTTGACTTTAGTATAATAAAATTATATATTAATAAGTCATAATTTATTTAAAATTTAAAATGCTAAATATTGGTGAACAAATTTTTAAACAAATAGAAAAATCTAAAAATATATTAATTATATTTAATGAAAATGAAGATGGTGATCTAACGGCCGCCAGCTTGGCTTTTTTTGATTATTTAAAGAAATTAAATAAGAATGTTGATATAGTTAACAATAAAAAAAGTAATAAAAATAATTCCAAAAATTTAAATTTTTTACCAAATTACAGCAAAATTTTAAATGATTTAAAAAACATAAGAAGGTTTATTGTCTCTTTAAATATTAAAAATGCTAAAATTAGTCAAATTAAGTATTCACTAGATAAAGAAGAGTTAAATTTTATTATTTCTCCATCTACTGGTTGGTTTGAGGATAAAGACGTTTCGACGCGAGCTGGTGAATTTAAATATGATTTAATAATTGGTTTAGGAATAAAAGATTTAGAGTCACTAGGAAGAATATATGATGAAAATATAGAATTTTTTTATAAAACAACCATTATTAATATAGACAACGATGCTGCAAACGAAGAATATGGTCAAATTAATTTAATTGAATTAAATACTCCAACAATATCCGAAATTATTTTTAGTTTAATTAAACAATATAATAGTAATTTTATAAATGAAGATGTTGCCACTTGTTTATTAGCTGGAATAATCAAAAAAACTAAAAATTTTAAAACAAATAATCTTACACCAAAAACTTTTTTAGCTAGCTCAGAATTAATTGGTTTAAAAGCGAGAAGAGAAGAAATAATTAATAATTTAGTAAATTCAAAATCATTTCAATTATTAAAAGTTTGGGGAGAAATACTAAACAATATTCATTCAGAAAAAAATAATAGTATTGTTTGGTCAAAATTACGACTAAATTATCCAGAAATTGTTAATAATTTAGATATTTTAGATGAAGTGGTCGATGAATTAATTAGTAGTCTACCAGAAACTAAATTATTTTTTGTTTTAGCAGAAAAAAATACCAAAGAAACAGAAATATATATTTTTTCCCTTAAAAATAATCTTAATATTGTTAATAAACTAAAAGAATATAATTATCAAGGAAATGAAAAACAAATTATTATAAAAATTAATGATAATTTTAAAAACGTTGAGCAAAAAACTTTTAAAGACTTGCTAAATATTTTTCATAGTGATATAAATTAATTGAGAAATTCGGGCATATAGCTCAGGTGGTTAGAGCACCGCTCTTATAAAGCGGGGGTCGATGGTTCAAGTCCATCTATGCCCACAGATTATTTATGGGCTCGTAGCTCAGTTGGTTAGAGCGCTACGTTGACATCGTAGAGGTCACAGATTCGAGTTCTGTCGGGCCCACTTTAAACACTTAATTACTTTAAGTGTTTTTTTGTATTTACTATTGACGAAAAATTTGCTAAATTAGTATTATAATATTTTAAAAATTTATGCTTTTCAAAAACAATAATAATATTAAAAAAACTGAAAATCAGTCAATGAAAAATAATTATGATTATTTTTGGGAAAATGAGCAGGAAAATGAAGTAGATGGACAGTTAGCAATAGACGTTTATCAAACAAACACTAAAATTATTGTTAAATCTACTGTTGCTGGTGTAAATCCTGAAGATATTAAAATATCACTTCACAATGATTTATTAACAATAAAAGGGAGTAGAAAAATGAAAGAAATTGTTAATGATAATGATTACTTATATCAAGAATGTTATTGGGGCTCTTTTTCTAGATCTATAATCCTTCCTGCTGAAGTTGATAGTCAAAACGTTGAAGCAGAAATAGAAAATGGTATTTTAACTGTTTCATTAACTAAAAGTAGAAAAGAAAATATTAAAGTTAAGCTTAAAGAATAATTAATATTATAATTATGAAGAAAAACCCTAAAATAATTAGAAATATATTAATTATAGTCGCCATTTTTTTGACGACTTTATTTTTTATTTTTCTTTATTGGAAAAATAATTTTTATGCAAAAACTTATCCAAATACATTTATAAACAACCTTAATGTTAGTTCAAAAAGCAAAAATGAAATAGAGAATATAATAAAAGAATATATTTATAAAATTGAGAACGAGGGCATAGTTTTTAACAAAAATTCATCTTCTTCAACATTAAAAATAGGATCTGACTCTATAGATTCAGGACCAAGTTATCCTTTTATATTAGTTGATACAGAAAAAAGTACTAATAACTTTTTTGATAATAAAAATAATAAAAGTTTTGGAAGATTTTTAATTAATTTAATTTTTAAAAACAAAGAAACAAATAATAATTATATTGTTTATGATATAGACAGGGATATAATTGAGATATTTTTACAAGATTCTTTTTCTAATTTAGTTATACCTTATGAAAATGCCTATTACTTTTTAAATGATAATGAAGAATTGGAAATACAAGCAGAGAAAATTGGAAAAGATATAGACTATAATAATATTTTTAAACAAATTAATGACAATATAATTAATTTAAAAAATGATAATATTATTATTTCTACTCATTCTGTTTATCCTGAATTTAAAATTGCCGATTTACAATTAATAGAGAGTAAAGTAAAAGAAATTCTTAATAAAGGAAAATCTTTGAAGTTGGTTTTTTCTGAAGATTCTGAAGAAGATTTAAAAGATTTTGAATTTACAATTCCTTCAAAAACACTTATTTCTTGGCTAGGAGTAAAAAGTGAAAATAATAGTATTAATATATATCTTGATGATCAAAAAATAATAAATTATTTAGAAGAAAACATATCAGATAATGTTAATAAAGAAATTATTTTACCAAAATTTGAAATGAAAAATGAAAAGGTGGTGAACTGGCAAACTGGAAAAGACGGAAGAGTATTAGATGTTGAAGAAAGTGTAAAAAATATTAAAAACGGATTTTTAAATGAAGATAATTTAATTAACTTAAAAATGAAGGAATTAAGTGTTGATAAATTTTCCAGTGAAAATGAATTTAAAATAGAGGAAATTATTGGGACTGGTCATTCAGATTTTAGTGGGTCATCAGCAAGCAGAATTCAAAATATTAGAAATGGTTCTAATTTTCTTCATGGATTATTAATAAAACCAGGGGAAGAATTTTCATTGATAAGTAATTTAGGAGAAATTGATGCAGAAAATGGTTATTTACCAGAGCTTGTTATTAAAGACGGCAAAACAATTCCTGAATATGGTGGTGGCTTGTGTCAGGTAGGTACTACAATGTTTCGAACAGCCCTACAATCAGGATTACCAATTACAATGAGGAGGAATCATTCTTACCGAGTTTCATATTATGAACCTGCTGGAACAGATGCTACAATATACGATCCTTGGCCTGATTTTAAATTTGTTAATGACACTGGTAACTATATTTTAATTCAATATAGAATGGAAGGAAATAATTTATATTATGATTTTTGGGGGGTAAAAGATGGTAGAGAAGTAACTGTTACAGATCCGGTTATATATAATATAGTTAAACCACCGGCAACTAAAATAATTGAAACCGATGAACTTAAACCAGGAGAAAAAAGGTGCACGGAAAGTGCTCATAACGGTGCTGATGCTTACTTTGACTATAAAGTTATTTATCCTGAAGGCTCAACAACAACACCAATAGTTGAAACAAGGTTTCACTCACACTATGTTCCTTGGCAAGCTGTTTGCTTAATTGGAAAAGAAGAAATAATAGAGGAAAACGAAACAACTTCAGAAGAGGAAAACAATGTTATTGAAATTACAGATGAAAACGATGAAACTATAAAATCTGAATAAATATCTTAATTGTTACAACAATTCTATTATTTAATTTAAATACAAAAAAAGAGGTTATAAACCTCTTTTTTAATATTCTAATTTAAACTATTTTATTATTTCTCCTTCAATAATTTCACTTTTTTTATTTACTGCTTTAAATATAATTACTTGTTGAAGAGCTGTGAATAAGGTTAAAACAAACCAATATAAAGTTAATCCTCCAGGTAATTTTACACCAATGATAATAGTTATAACTGGCATAATATACATCATCTGTTTACTCATTATAGCTGCCATGTTTTCATCTTTAGCTCCTTGAGTTTTAATAGGTGGTTTTTTAGCTAACATCATCTTAGATTGCCAGAATTGTGCTAAACCGGCCAAAACTGCTAAATATACATTAGGCTGTGATAAATCTATTAAACCTAAGGAAATCATATCAATAGAACCAGGGTTAGAAATAAACGAATATACTAAATCTAAATGAGTATTAACTCCATCTCTAAAAACCCTAAATACAGCAAACAAAAAAGGTAATTGAATTAATAGGGGTAAGCAAGAAGAAAATGGGTTAATTTTATGTTCTTTATACAAATTCATTGTTGCTTGACTTAAACCAACCTTATCATCTTTGTATTCTGCTTTTAATTTATCAAGTTTTGGTTGTAAGTCTTGTAAAGACTTCTGTGATTTTATTGAACTTGAGTTAAGTGGCCATAAAATTAACTTAATTACTAAAGTAAGTAAAATTATAGCTATTCCAATATCTGAAAAAGATAGGTAATTATAAAGAAAAACTAATAGATTAACTATCGGTTGATAAAAGATTGTTGTAAAAATTTCAGACATATTAAATATTTATTTATTAAAATTAAATAGGGTCATTACCCCCTTTATTAAATGGGTTGCACCTAATTATTCTCCAGGCGGCTTTCAATCCACCGAGTATTATACCATATTTTTTAATTGCTTGAATAGCATATTCTGAACAAGTTGGATAAAAACGACAATAACCATGTGGAAAAAGGTGTTTAAATGGTCCATGATCTAAAGATAGTGTTTTTTGATATGTTTTGATTAAAAATATAACACCATTACTTAAAATACTATTTATTAAATTATATAAGTATTTAAATAATTTCATTTTGTTTTATTTATTATCTTTAAAAACTCATTTTCAATCTCTAATTGATTTTTACCCACAATATTTTTAGATACTATAATTACAACATCTTTACTGTTTAATGGATTTTCTTTTATATATTTTCTAAAAATCTCTCTTATTTGTCTTTTTATTTTATTTCTAATAACCGCTTTTTTACTCACCTTAAGTCCTATTATTATACCTAATCTATTTATACTTAGGTTATTTTCTAAAGACTTTATTATGAATAAGTGATTATAAAAAGACTGACCAGATTTAAAAATCTGGTCGAAGTCTTTTTTTCTTCTTAAGCTGTTTTTTGACATTTGCTAACGAAATTTATTATTTTGATAGCTTTTTTCGTCCTTTATCTCTGCGACGTTTTAACACCGCTCTACCATCTTTAGTGGACATTCTTTTTAAAAAACCGTGCTTCTTTTTACCCTTTCTTTTATTAGGTTGATATGTTCTTTTAGGCATACGATTCTAATTCTTTTCAATCAAGAAATTCATAATAATTATTTATCAATTAAAAGATAACAGTTTTTTTTAACTAAGTCAACCTATACAAATATATATTACTAAAAGTTTTCCCCTTTTTATTAACAAGTTAAACACTTTGTCTTCCTTGTGGAAAAAGTATTTTTTTAATATAATTATATTAATAATTTAAATTTATATAATATTTTTGTTATATGGATAAAGAACAAGTCTGGAGATCTGTGTTAGGAGAGATAGAATTAAATCTATCCCGTTTTAATTTTATAACCTGGTTTAAGGATACTTTTATTATATCCATAGAAAATAATAAAGTTGAAATTGGTGTCCCTAGTGCTTTTGTAAAAAAATGGTTAGAAGAAAAATATAATAAAAATATTATTAATGCTTTAAATAATATTACTAAAAGCGAAATTAAAGAAGTTATTTATAAGGTTGAGCTAAAAAAACAAGCAGATAAAGAAAATTTGAATAAGAGTAAAAAAATAGAAAAAGAAGAAAATAAAATCGAAGAAAATAATAATAAAGATATTTTTTCTTCAAACAATAATAAAAGTGAAGAAACTCCTTTTCCTTCACAAGATTCTAATTTTATTAAAAGAAACAACCAACACGGTTTGAATTCTAAATACGTATTTGAAAATTTCATTGTTGGTAAAGGAAATGAATTAGCTAATGCTGCTTGTTTAGCTGTTGTTAATAACTTGGGGAAATCATACAACCCTTTATTTATATATGGTGGAGTTGGTTTAGGAAAAACTCATTTATTACAAGCTATTGGCAACGAGGTTTCTAAAAAAACAGATAAAATCTTATATTGTACTAGTGAAAAATTTACCAATAATTATATACAAGCTGTTAGAAGTGGAAAAGCAAAAGAATTTAAAAATCTTTACAGAAATGTTGATCTTTTATTAGTTGATGATATTCAATTTATGGGTGGAAAAGATGGTACCCAAGAAGAATTTTTTCATACATTTAATGAACTTCA
>CAZMJW010000001.1:3171-11542 GCA_964566915.1 uncultured Gammaproteobacteria bacterium | reverse complement strand
TTTAAATTCTGTTAAAGAAACTTTGAGTGATTATATATCAAATATTCAAAGCAGATCTTTGTCTCCAAAAGAAATAATTGAAACAACAGCAAAATTTTATAATTTAAATTACAAAGATTTAGTAGGTAAAAGTAGAAAAAAAGAATTAGTTTGGCCAAGACAAATAGCTATTTATTTAATAAGGGAAGAACTAAACACTTCATATCCAGCTATTGGTCAAGAATTAGGAGGAAGAGATCATACCACCGCAATGCATTCTTATAATAAAATATCTGAAGAATTAAAAAATAATGAAAAAATTAAACAAGAAATAAGTTCTATTAAGCAATCGTTGACAAATTCCTTTTAAATAACCTGTTAATAATTTGTGTTATTCCTGTTCATTAAATCTAATAACTTGTTAATAAAAATATTAGAAACTTATTTATAAACATTTAATTAAATGTTATAAACAATTTAAAATTTTTTTATCAACAACTAATTTTAAAAAAACATTAAATAATATTTAAAAAAATAACACTTATACCACTTTTCCACCACGCTTATTATTACTATTATTATTTATAATTAATATATATTAATACAATACAAATACAATTTATATGAAATTTATCAGTCTACAAGAAAATTTAAAAAAAGGTTTAAATATAACCGGACATATAACTTCGAAAAATATTAATCTACCTATTTTAAATAATATTTTAATTAAAACTACTAATGGTGATATAGAATTTGTTAGCACTAATTTAGAAATAGGTGTTAATTATAAAGTAAGAGGTAAAATAGAAGAAGAAGGGGAATTTACAGTAGATTCAAAACTTATAAATGAATATATAAATATTTTAGGTTTTGGTGAAAAAGTTTTAATAGAATCAAATGATAAAGAAATGAAAGTTGAAGCAGGAAATTATAAAACTAAAATAAAAGGAGAACAATCAACAGATTTTCCCCTTATTCCAACTATTGAAAAAGAAGAGTTTTATTCTTTAAATATTACTGATTTTAAAAAAGCTTTAAGTAATGTTATTTTTTCAGTATCAAATAATGAAAATAGATTAGAATTAACTGGTGTATTATTTAATTTTAATAAAGATGGGTTAAATTTAGCTGCAACAGATAGTTATAGATTAGCGGAGAAGAAAATTAAAATATTAAATAATAATATTGAAGAAGATAGTAATTTTATAGTACCATCAAAAACTATTCAAGAAATACTTAGAATATTAAATTATTTTGACATAAATAAAGATGATGATAATGAAATAAAAATATATTTATCAGAAAATCAAATTCTTTTTGTTTATGATTCTTTTTCTTTAATATCAAGACTTATAAATGGTAATTATCCAGATTATAAACAAATTATTCCAGTTAATAATACAACTAAAGCAATTGTTAAAAAAGATGAACTATTAAGAGCAGTTAAAGCAGCTTCCTTATTTTCAAAAAATGGAATTAATGATATTTTATTACAATTTAATAAAAATAATTTAATTATTTCATCTTTTTCTGGATCAACAGGGGAGAGTAAAATTAATGTTAATTGTGTAATAGAAGGTGAAAAAAATGATATTACTATAAATTATAGATATTTAATTGACGGATTAAATAATATTGAAAGTGAAAATATAATTATTGAAATGAGTAATAATAATTCTCCTTGTTTAATAAAAAAGGAAAATAATGAGGATTATGTTTATATTATAATGCCTATTAGACAATAATTAATTTAAAGTAATTAATAATTCATTACTAATTATTGTGTCACCATTTAAATCAATTAATTGTGCAGTTATTGTATTTAAACCCTTTTCTAAATTATCTATATTGAACAACATAATATTATTTATGTTGTTTTTTATACTATCTAAATATATACTTTGATTACCTTCTGTTTTGTTAATAATATCAAGTCTGTAAACCCTATTAGGATTAGCAATCTCTATTTGAAATGTTAAAGGTAAATCAAAATCAGAAACAATTAAACCACTAGAAGGAGAAATAATTGATATAGTATTTTTTTCATTACTTATATTATTATTATCTAATGAAAGATTAAAATTAATATTTTTTTCTGTACAATTTTTATATGGATCACATGCTTTTATTTTTAAGTTATGATAACCATTTGGTAAATTATTTATAGAAACATTACTATTTAAATTAATATCTTCATCTATTAACAATGGATTATTGTTAATAAAATAAACAATATTTTTAACTCCTTGTTTTGCTTTAACCTCAATACTAGTTGGTAAATAATCATTTTTAATTAATTCTCCTTCTTTTGGAAAATTGATTGTTAATTGAGGAATATTTTCTTCTTTTCCAAACTCTGGATTATCTTCTGGAATAATAATATCTTCTGTTCCACTAGCAGTTCTTTTTACCCAATCTTTAATAGCATTTTCCCATAAAGTGTATTGAGGATCATCTTCTGGATTATTTAATTCTTCTTCCAAAGGATTATTTTTATTAATATAATGTAAAATTGAATGATAATTTGGTATTTCTTTATATTCAATTAAACTAGGATCTACATATTCATCAGCTACTAAACCAGTAGATTTATCTATAATAACTTCTGTTGTTGGTAATATACCATCTAAAATTTTAATACCAGTTTCCTTAATTTCTGGCTTTTTAAAATCTTCAACTGGAGTATCAGTTAAGATTCTTTTCATATATTCATTCCAAATAGGAGCAGCTACTGTGCTACCTCCAGCATTTTTCATTTCTTTATTATTACTATTTCCCACCCAAACTCCTGTTACTATTGATGGAGTATATCCAATTGTCCAAGCATCTTTATAGTCATTAGTTGTTCCAGTTTTTGCAGCAACCGGTCTATCACCTAAAGTAAGTTTATTATTTTCTCCAAAAGTAAAAGAGCGAGCATTATTATCACTTAAAATATCATTAATCATTCTAGCGCTTTCTTTACTTAAAACAGTTTTTTTATTTTCTTTATATTCTTCTAAAATATTTCCTTCACTATCTTCAACTTTTAATATCATAGAAATCTCTCTAATTTCACCATCACGAGCAAAAGCGCTATAGGCATTAGTATGTTCAAGTAATTTAACTTCAGCACCACCTAAAACAAATGATAAACCAAATCTATCCTTTTCTTTAAAGGAAGAATATCCAAATTTTTCTAGATAATTTATTGTATCTGTAATACCAGATAAATATAGTGCTTTTACTGCTGGTATATTTAATGAACCAGCTAATGCTTTTCTAATACTTATTGCTCCATTTTCTGATAAATCATAATTATTAGGATTATATGGTTCACTAGAATTATTTGAAAAGTTTGTTTTAACATCATATAAAAGAGTATTTGGATTATATCCACCTTTTTCAAATAAAACAGAATAAACTAAAGGTTTCATAGAAGAGCCTGGTTGTCTTAATCTGGTTGATATATTAACTTGTCCATCAATCTCATCATTAAAATAATCTTTTGAACCAACCATTGCTAGCACTTGACCAGTTTTAGGATCAATAGAAACTAAAGAAGCATTATTTGCATTATATCTTTCTCCATATTCATCAATTTTTTCTTTAATTACTTCTTCGGCTATTTTTTGTTTATATAAATCAAGGGTTGTATATATTTTTAAACCTCCTTGTTCTATTGTTTTTTCACCATATTTTTCTGCTAAATCGTGTTTAATTTCCATAACAAAATGAGGAGCGGTTATATTTGTGTTTTGACCAGTAAATATTAATTCCTGATTTAAAGCTTCTTCTTTTTCTTGTTCACTTATATAACCCTGTTCTTCCATTAATCCTAAAACATAATCTTTTCTTCCGAGTAATATGTCTTTATTTGGACCGTAGGGAGAATATTTGCTCGGAGCTTGGACAATTGCTGCTAAGACCGCTGCTTCAGCAACAGAGACCTCTGTGACGCTTTTACCGAAGTATTTTTGACTAGCCGCTTCCACTCCATAAGCGTTTGATCCATAAGGAATTTCATTTAGGTACATTTGTAATATTTCATCTTTTTCAAATCTTTTTTCTAAACGATATGAAATAATTAATTCTTTAACCTTTCTTATAATAGTTTTTTCATTAGTAAGAACAGCATTTTTAACAAATTGTTGAGTAAGAGTTGAACCTCCAGCTGTTCTATTATAAATTATATTAGTGATAACTGTTCTAAACATTGCAAACAAACTAAAACCTCTATGATTATAAAAATTCTTATCCTCAATAGAAATAACTGCATATTTAACATGATCGGGAATTTCATTAATATCAATTAAAGTTCTTTTTTCTTCACCACTTATTTCATATAAAACATTTTCCCCTGTCCTATCATAAATCTTAGTACTTTGAGAAATTTCTCTCATTAATAGTTCATCTGGATTAGGTAAATTTTTTGAAGTAATAATTACAAATATAGTTATTATTACTGAAAATATTAAAAACAAAGAAACACCTAGTATGATTAGTTTTTTAATAATTTCTTTTTTATCAAATTTATTTGTATTATATTTTTTATTTAAAGAAGATTTTTGTTTATATCTTGGGGATAAAGCTTTATCTTTTTTAGTATCCTTTATATTTTTCCAAGATTGAAAATTCTTGTGTTTTGGGTTATTCATAGATTAAATTTTAATTCAATATAGTAATTATATCATAATAAGCTATAATAAATACATATTATAATAATAAAATATTATGAAAAAAATTGTAAGCGTAGATAATAAAATAATTAAACAGATAATTTCTTTAAAAAAATCAAGAGAAAGAAAAAAACAAAAAATGTTTTTTATTGACGGATTAAGAGAAATAGAAATTGCTTTAAATAATGATTATGCATTTAAAAAGCTATTTTTTTGTCCAACATTAAACAATAAAAACATAGATTACTTAATTAGAATAGTCAAGGATAAAACTGAAATTATTGAGGTTGATGAAAAGGTTTTTAAGAAAATATCATATAAAGAAAATCCCGACGGTGTTTTAGCGGTTTTAGATTTTAAAGAGAAAAATAAAAATCATTATAAAGATAATGTAGTTTTAGTTTTAGATAACATAGAAAAACCGGGTAATTTTGGGGCAATATGCAGAACAGCGGTGGCAGCAAATATAAATAATATATTTTTAACAGGTAATGAAATAGATATATTTAATCCAAATGTTATTAAATCAAGTGAAGGATTAATATTTCATTTGAATATAGAATATATTCAAAAAGAGAATTTGATTAAAAACTTAAAAGAGAATAACTACATAATTGTTGGAGCTTTGACAAATGGAAGTGATAATTATTCAAATGTGGATTATAAAGAAAAAATTGCTATTGTTTTAGGGTCTGAATCAAAGGGTTTAGATTTAGAATGGAACAACCTTCTTGATAAAAAAATAAAAATTCCTATGAAAAAAAATATTGACTCTTTAAATCTTTCTGTTTCCGCTGCTATTATTATTTATGAAGTGTTAAGACAAAATGATTTTAAACAATTGAATTAATAAAATTTGACAATAATTACTACTTTTATTATTATATGAATGCTCATAATGCGCCCATAGTTCAATGGATAGAACACCAGCCTTCTAAGCTGGTTATGTAGGTTCGATTCCTGCTGGGCGTACTTTTAATTATGGTGCCTATGGTGTAGTGGTAACACAGCAGGTTGTGGTCCTGTTATCTCGGGTTCAATTCCCGATAGGCACCCCACTTAAGAAAAGACGAGTCTAAAAGCTCGTTTTTTTGTTTAATATTTTTTTATGATATACTTAAATAGAAAATTAATTATAAATAAAGTATGAAGAAAAAAGATTATAAGGTTGCATATTTAAGCATGGAAATAGCTTTTGATAATGACATAAAAACATTTTCTGGTGGTTTAGGTGTTTTAGCTGGAGATACATTAAGAGCAGCTTCTGAGATATCTTTACCGTTAATAGGGATAACTTTGTTTAATAAAAAAGGATACTTTAAGCAAATAATAACTGATAGAGGTAGACAAGAAGAAGCTAGCGATAAAAGTGATTTGTCTAAACTTGAATTATTATCTTGTAAAACACATATTAAAATTGGAAATGATAAAGTATTAGTAAGAGCCTGGAAATATAAGTTACAAGTTGAAAACGGAATTGAAATACCGATTTATCTTTTAGATACGGATTGGCCGGAAAACAAAGAAAAATCAAGACTTCTAAGTGGAAGATTATATGGAGGAGATTTAAAGTATAGATTAAAACAAGAAATTGTTTTAGGAAGAGCAGGCGTTAAAATTTTAAAAAGCCTTGGTTATAAAAATATTGAAAAAATTCATTTAAATGAAGGACATGGAGCTTTAGCTGTTGTAGAATTATATAATTCATCTAAAGAGAAAAGTGATGAAGATAAAATTAATGAAATAAGAAAAAGAATAGTATTTACAACTCATACACCAGTACCAGAGGGTCATGATGTTTTTTATGGAGAATTTTTATTAAAATATCAACCAGATTTTCCAATTCATTTAAAAGAAGTGGTAATTGGAGATAAAATAAATTTTACTCGTTTAGCAATGTTTTTTAGTTCTTATATAAATGGTGTATCTAAAAAACATGGTCAAGTTTCAAGAAAAATGTTTCCAAAATTTAATATTAATCACATAACTAATGGAGTTGATTCTATTTTTTGGACATCAAATTACATGTCTAAATTATTTGATAAATATATACCAAGATGGAGAGAAAATAATGAACTTATTAAAAAAGCCAAAAAAATACCTTTAGAAGAAATTAGCTCTGCTCATAGTAGGGCAAAAAGGGATTTAATTAGATATGTAAATAAGAAAAACCACTCAAACCTAAAAGAAGATGTTTTTACAGTAGTCTTTGCTAGAAGATTTACACCATATAAAAGACCAAGTTTTTTATTAGCAGATATTAAAAGATTATTAAAAATAAACAATAAGATTGGTAAAATTCAAATAATATATGCCGGTAAAGCACACTCTAGGGATGTTGTTGGAAAGACTATTATAGCAGAAATTAATAAAATTGTTAAAAAGTTTGCCAACAAAATAGACGTTGTTTTTGTGGCTAATTACAATTTAAAAATAGCAAAATTATTAGTTTCTGGCTCAGATTTGTGGTTAAATAATCCGATTCCACCAAATGAGGCATCGGCAACCAGTGGAATGAAAGCAGCTCATAATGGGGTTCCACAACTTAGTACTTATGATGGCTGGTGGCCAGAGGCTTCACACCAACCTAAAACCGGATGGGTTATAACAGAAGATGGTGATAAAAATAATTTATATAGTATTTTAGAAAAAGAAATTATTCCAACTTTTTACAAAAATCAAGTAGAATATTTAAAAATTAGAAGAAACGCAATCTATAAGAATGCCTCTAAATTTAATACCCAAAGAATGTTAAAAGAATATAGCAAAAAGGCTTATAAAATTAATAAATAATTATGAAAAAGATAAACGAAAAACAAGAATTTAATTTTTGGCGTTATTTGATAAATTTTTGGTCTATTCTTTTTCTTATTTTAATATTTTATGATTTTATTTATGGCCCTTTAAGTAATTCAATATTAAGTACAGTATCAACTATATATATTAGTATTCTAGCAATTTATGTAGGAAATAAAGAATTTGAGAGATGGTATGATAAACACGAAGGAAAGCATCCTGGCGAAATATTTGTTTTTTTATGGACTTTTATAATTTTTTTATTAATTGTTTCAAGCTTCTTATTCAAAAAATCATACAATCTTCCCGATCCAGTAATTTCTTCATATATCGCTGTTCTTACAATTTTAGTTATTACAAACAAATCGAAACAGATGTATAAAACAAAGCATAATAAAAAAACACTTAAATAAGTGTCTTTATTTTTTATTATTTAAATTAATTTAGTATATTAGTTTTAATATTTCATTCTTTTTTTCTTCAACTATTTCTGGATTTACACCTTCAAGGTTTAATCTCATCTTAGCTTCTGTGTTTGAAGCACGAACATTAAACCAATAATCAGAGTAAGTTATAGATATTCCATCAAGTTCTATTAGTTCACCATCAGAATATTTTTCTTTTATTCTTTTTAAAACCTCATCTTTATTTTTAACATCTTTATTAATTTCCCCAGAATTAAAATATTTTTTGTATGGGGAAATGAAGTGTGATGCACTTTGACCAGATTCAGATAAAGCTGTTAAAAATTTTAAAATCATTATTTCAGGATATTCGAAGCAACCATATTCTCCATTAAAATAAAAATGTCCTGAAGATTCCCCTGCAAAATAGATGTTTTCTTTGATCATTTGCTCTTTTATTAGTGAATGGCCAACTTTTGTAACGATTGGCTTTCCACCATTTTCCTTAATAATATCAGCGGTAATTTTTCCTGG
>CAZMJW010000001.1:0-3071 GCA_964566915.1 uncultured Gammaproteobacteria bacterium | reverse complement strand
ACAATCACCATCCTCTTTACGTAAAGCAACAAAGGCCATCCCTAGTTTATAAGCTAAATCATTATCAAAATCTTTTCCGTATATTCCTCTTATATCGTATGATTTAAATATTTTTGGATTTGTTTTTAACATAGTTTATTATTAAACCTAAACCAATAACTATTGTAATAATAGAAATTGATTTACCAAAATATGGTATTGAAAAAGAAAACCATAATAAAACAATTCCTACAACTCCTGACCATATTTTTTTAAAGTTTTTTATTTTAAATAATTTTTTAAGAATAATATTTCCCAAAAAGAAGGCAGAAATAATTTTAGCTAGATAAATTAAAATTATATATATAGTTAAAATAATTAAAGATAAAGGAATTCCAATAATGCTAAATAGTAATAGTAATGATAATATTGGAGCAACAAAGAACAGAACGGATCCTCGAAGAAGCAAGTTTAAAAAGTGTTTTGTATCTTTAATTTCTATTTTTTCATCCAAATTTTTTATTAAAGTTGTTAAAAGTAGAGCTAATAAAATTGCACTAAATATTAAAAATAATCTTTTAATAAGCCAAGGAAGAATAAAGAAGTCGTTTGATTTTTTTAATTCCGAATTTGTTTGACCAATAATTTGTCCATCAATATTTATTATATTTTCTGAAAAATTTTTATAAAATAATTGACCATTAATTATCGCTTTGTTACCTAATGTTAAATATCCTTCTTTGTTTAATATATTAATATTGAGATTTTTTTCAATTATTGAGTTAATATCTAAATTATTAGAAAATAAGTTAACATTTCCATTAATTTGACCATTTAGACTAATTTTGTCAGATAGACTTAAAACACTCCAGCCAATAAATGAACTACTGTTTGTGTCTAAATTTACCGAAATAGTACTTATATTTTTTTTAACTATACCGTTAATTATCAGATTTTCAGAAATCGCTCTAATGTTTCCGTTAATTATTCCATTAACTTCAATGTTATTTGAAATTGCAATTAAATCACCGGCTATTTCTCCGTTAATAGTAATGTTATTTGAAATAACAACTAAATCGCCAGAAATTGATCCATCAACAATCAAATCCTGAGATATTATATAAACATCATTGTTTATTATTTCGTTTTCAGATATTATTATGTTTTCTTGTACGCTAAATTCTTCAATTTCAGCTTTAACATTATTGCTATTTAGAAAAAATACACTTAATAAGATAATTACTAAAAAGCTGATTTTTTTAAAAATATTATACAATTTCATATTATATTGTTAGAATTAAATTATACATATATTATAGGCCAATTTTATGCAAGAAGCAATAAATGAATTATTACAAAAATATAATAAAAAAATTAAAAGCAGAGAAGATCTGGATGCTTTTAAAAGAGTATTTTGTAAAAAATATAAACTAAAATCAATTACTAACGCAAATATTTTAAATGAATATTTAAATCTAGTTAAGAAGAAAAAGATTAAAAGAGATTTAGATTTAGAAAAAATATTAAGAAAAAGATCAATTAGAACTATGTCAGGAATCGCTCCGGTGGCAGTTTTAACTAAACCTTATCCTTGTCCTGGTGAATGTGCTTATTGTCCTAGGGAAAATGCTGATTTACCAGTTAGTTATTTAGCTAATGAACCGGCAGTAATGAGAGCAATTAGATGTGAATATAATCCTTATATTCAAACAATATTAAGACTAAAAGCATTGGAAGTAAATGGACATAATCCTAATAAAATTGAAATTATTGTTATGGGTGGAACTTGGAGTTATTTGCCAAAAAAATACAAATATTTTTATATTCTCAATTGTTTTAAGGCTGCAAATGATTATAATAAGGTAAGAAAAAGTATTAGTAATAATCCAGAAAGAAATCTTGAAAATGATTTTAATTTTTTTAAACACAGCCTTAAAGAAGCTTATTCAGAAAAAACATCTATAAATATTTTAGAAAAAGAATTATTAAAAGAACAAAAAAGAAACGAAAAAGCTAAGTACAAAATAATTGGTTTAACTTTAGAAACAAGACCAGACTATTTAAACAAGGAAGAGCTTTTAGAAATGAGAAAATTTGGTTGCACTAGAGTAGAAATAGGAGTTCAAGCTATAAATGATGAAGTTTTAAAAATTAATAAAAGAGGACACGGGGTTAAAGAAATTATTGAGGCAAGCTCAATACTTAGAAAGTATGGATTTAAAATAACTTATCATTTGATGCCTGGACTACCAGGTTCAAATGCTAAGTTGGATTTTGAAATGTTTAAACAAATATTTTCTGATGAAAATTTTCAACCAGATCAAATTAAATTTTATCCAACAGTTGTTACCGAAGGAAGCCTTCTTTATAGATGGTATAAAGAGGGAAAATATAAACCATATTCAGATAAGGTATTACAAGATTTAATAGTTAAATGTAAAGAAATTGTTCCTCGTTATGTAAGAATTATTAGATTAATTAGAGACATTCCAGGAGAATCAATAGTAGCTGGAAATAAAATAACTAATTTAAGGCAAATAATGAAAGATAGAGGTGTTAAATGTCAGTGTATTCGTTGTCGAGAAGCAAAAGATGAGGAAATTAAAAAATACAAAATTAATATTATTAAATATAAGGCAGCGGGAGGTTTTGAGTATTTTATTAGCGCAGATAGTCTAGATGAAAAAACTTTATTTGGCTTTTGTCGTTTGAGAATTGATAAAAATAGCCCTATTTCCGAAGCTATAATTAGAGAGCTTCATGTCTATGGTGAGTTAATACCAGTAGGCGAAAAAAATAAAAAAATTCAACATAGTGGAATTGGAAAAAAATTGATTGAAGAGGCGGAAAAAATTGCTATTAAGAATAAAATTAATAAAATTGCCGTTATTTCTGGTGTTGGAGTAAGGGGTTATTATCGAAAGTTTTCATATAAGTTAAAAAATACTTATATGATAAAGATTTTGACAAAATAATAGGCATAAATTAAGATTATATTATAATTAAAATCATATATGATTTACAGAAAACTCAAAAAAGAAGATAAAGAGCTTTATAAAATACTTAAAAAAGAAAGCAAGAGACAAAATGAA